>JBDRUN010000046.1 GCA_039801365.1 candidate division WOR-3 bacterium | reverse complement strand
GAATGTGCATGGGAGGCTTGATGAGAACGCTTGTCGTGATTCTAACAATGGCGGTCGCCCTTGCTGGCCAAATCACGCCCGAACTTGAGGTAATCCTTGAGCAAGCCGGGCCGTCTGACATGGTTGGTGTCATCGTGCAGACCAGAGACCAGGCCGACATGTCCGTGGCACCTGCAGGCCTCAGCTACGACCAGAAACTCGACATCCTAAGAACAACCGCGGTTCGGGCGCAGCAGAGCATCCTCGAATACCTGGCCACAGTTCCGGCCGAGCGCATCCGCAGCACCTTCCTGGTAAGCCGTGTCTGTCTCAGAACCACTCCCGCAGTGGTCCGTGCGCTGGCCGCGCGCGAGGATGTTGATCTGGTGTTTGATGACCACCGGTTCAGACTCAACGACCCAGTTATCCAGGATGCAACCGATTCTCCGGCCTGGAACGTGTTCATGGTCAAGGCCGATTCATGCTGGGCCGAGGGCTATACCGGTGCCGGCGTTGTCGTCGGCAACATTGACACTGGGGTTGAAGTAACCCATCCGGCTTTCGGCGGCCGATGGCGAACCGAGAACGGCTGGTTTGATGCGGTGAACGGCGAAAGCGTGCCCTATGATGACAATGGCCATGGCACGCACGTAATGGGCACAATGTGCGGTGGTGACGGCCTAGGACCATTTCCAGACGACATTGGTATCGCACCTGGCGCGACATTCATCTGCGCCAAAGGATTTGACGACAACGGCACCGGAACTGAATCCGACATCCTGGAGTGCTTTGACTGGATGGCTGCCGTAGGCCGGCCTGATGTCCTTTCCAACTCCTGGTGCCGGCTGAGCCGGCTGAGTACGACCTACTTCCCCAACATCATAAATCTTATCAACCTTGGCATCAAGGTAGTTTTTGCCATTGGCAACAGCGGCCCTAGCCCTAACACCTCCTATCCACCCGGCAGCTACCCGAACGTCATCAGCGCCGGTGCGGTCGCGCGGGCCGATACCATCGCCAAGTTCTCTTCGCGTGGCCCGGCCCCGGACACAACCGTATGGCGCGACACCGTGAACTGGCTCCGCCCGGACTGGAATCTAATCAACCCCACGATTTCCGCACCCGGAGTCAACATCCGTTCGGCCGCACCTGGTGGTGGATATCAGGACATGAGCGGAACATCAATGGCATGCCCGCACGTTGCCGGGTGTGTGGCCCTGATGCTACAAAAAGCTCCGCACCTGAGTCAAAGGGAGATTTTTAACATCATCGCTGACCACGCAGACCATCCGCCGGCCGGTGAACCTTATCCCAACAACAACTACGGCTGGGGTCGGCTGAACTGCAAACAGGCAGTTGACTACGCCTTCCCGGCAAACCGTCCCAATCTCCTTGTGACCCGGACCGCCATTGCCGACGACCCAAACCGCAACTACTGGCTTGACCCGGGCGAATCGGCCAAGTTCCTAGTGTTCCTGCGCAACGCATCAGGCATCACTGCTACCAACCTCGTCGGTGTGCTGCACACTACTGACCCGTATGTAAGTGTCGCCGATTCCGTATCGGTTTTCGGAGACGTTGCCGGCGGCGACAGCACACGCAATCAGGATGACCCTTTCGGACTTCTGGCAAGCGTTTCGTGCCCGCCGAACCACGTCGCTGAGCTGAACTTGACTCTGACCTGCAGCGAGACTAGTTACGCAAGAACAATCCGGCTCACAACCGGCCCACCTCGTGCCAACCCAGGTGTCATTATCTGGGGCCCGAAGCAACTTCCTGGCATGCCTGACCTTGCCGGTCTGAACGGACTTGGTTACGACCATGATCACGACCGGCTCTACGTTACGCACCATCGTTCACGCTCAATCTACATCTACTCCTCAGATTCGAACCCTACTTTGCTTGGCACCATTCCAACCCCGAACAATGAAACCGCATGCACTGACATCAAGTACTGTGCGTACGACTCGACGTTCTGGATTGCATCCGGTCAGACCAAGCGGGTATACAAGATGTCGGTCAACGGCACCGTACTCCGGCAGTTTGCAAACCCGGCCGCTAACGTACCGACCGGCCTGGCCTGGGACGAATCGTCCCGGCTACTCTATCTTGCCGACCGCCGCAGTCTCGGAATGAAACCAGGGTACGTATATGTTACCGACGCACTCGGCAACAGACTACGCCAAGATACGATTCCCCTGAACGGCAACTACGGTGCCCGGGGCCTTGCCTTGGACCTGACCAACACAAACCCGGACCGACCAAGCCTGCTGATGGCCTACACCTACTACAACGTGACCGGTCAGTACCCGGAAAGCACCGGACTGTACGAGTTCCGCAATCCAGGTTGTCGTCTAGTCCAGTACGTCCTAAGCCCGCAGACGTACGACTTCCGCGGCGTCGAGTATGACCCCAGGGACGGCAGCATGTGGGCAACTGTGTCCCAGCATGCTGGCCAGAAAAACATTATCCTCAAGTACGCCGGGTTCCACCTCCCGACCGGGTGCGAGGTTTCGCCCCAAGGGCGTAGCGTCCCCGGCGTAATAAGTATCCTGCCCAATCCGTGCTGCGGGGTTGCCACGGTTACGTTCCAGCTGGCCAAACCTGGCAGCGTGCAACTGGCAATCCGAGACGCGGCCGGCCGTGAGCTCGCGGTCCTGGTCAGTGACCGTTTTTCCGCTGGTAAGCACCAAGTCCGGCTCCCGGACCTGACATTCACACCTGGGGTCTATTTCCTTGACCTGAAAACCTTTGAGACAAGCACCTGCACTAAGTTGGTACATCTGTCCACTCGCTTGAAATAAGGAGGTATCCATGAGACTAACTCTCTTGCTCGGACTGTCGGTTGCGCTCGCTCAGGCGCTTGTTATCCACGTGCCGTCTGAGCAGCCGACAATTCAGGCTGGTCTTAACGCAGCCCGGACCGGCGACACCGTACTGGTCGCCTCCGGCACCTACTTTGAACGCCTTACCTGGCCAGCAAGAGATGGCATTACTCTCCTGAGTGAAGCCGGGCCGGATTCGACGATTGTGAACGCGCGTGATTCCGGACGAGTAGTAACAATGAACGCGTTGGACTATACATCCGCGACCCGGCTTTGCGGGTTCACGCTGACTCGTGGCCTCGTATCAACCTACCCGGGTAACGGCGCCGGCCTGTGGTGCCGGGGCAGCCCGGAAATCTGTCACAACCACATCACCGACAATCACTTGAGCACCATGGGCTATGGCGGCGGTGTGTATGCGGACGGCGCGCCCCTTTTTCACGACAACCTTGTTGCCTGGGACACTATCTGGAACGAAGGTGGCGGCGGCTGGCGCTATGGCGCAGGTGTGTTCTGCTCAGGCTCAGGCATCTTCATCCAGAACGTTTTCCTTGAGAACTGTGCGATGGGCGGTGAAGGTGGTTTCTGGTATGGTGGCGGACTTCATCTTGCCGGCGGCAGGCCGGTCGTGTTTGCGAACCTGTTTCTTCGTAACCGCATGGGCACAAGTACGGGCGGCATCTCCTACGGCGGCGGCCTTTATGTCAACAATGCGACCGCCTACGTGGTGAACAACACCTTTGTCGCCAACGTCTGCTCAACCGCGATTACGCACGGTGCCGGTATCTTCGTCGAAAACAGCTCGACATCAATCGTCAAGAACAACATCCTGTTCGGAAACATCTGCGATGGCTTGGGCCGGGCTGGCGGTGCCATTGCCTCCTATCCGGACACCCTGGGTGAAACACTCGACGTTGACTATAACGATGTCTGGGCCAACCTGCCCGACGCCTACTACGGCGTCCGTGTCGGTCTGCACTCGCTCGCACTAGACCCATTGTTCGTTACCGGCGCGCGCGGCCCTTACTACCTGAGCCAGACAGCGGCCGGCCAGCCCGAGACCAGTCCGTGCTGCGACGCTGGCGACACGGTCATGCGCACCCCTGTAAATCTCGATTCGCTTATTCACGCCTGGACGACACGCACCGATTCAGTCCCGGACATGGGCGTACCGGATATGGGTTACCACTACTGTCGCACGGTCCTCACCGGCAGCACCGAAATACCTGCCGCCACCCTGGCTCGGCACGCTTTCTTGCCCGGTATTACACGCGGCCGGGTCAGGTTCATGTCCGGCCGGCCCGGCGTGCTCTGGCTCATAGATGCCGCCGGTCGTAGGGCTCTCAAACATGAAGTGAACGCTGGCAGCAACACGCTGGAGCTCGCTGGACTACGGCCCGGTGTGTATCTAGCCCGGCTGGAATCACCGGACCAGACCTCCCCCGGACGTCTCGTCAAGCTGCCCTGAACCTCGGTTTCAGCACAGCCCGGTCACTTCTCGGATTCGTGCATGAACACCGTCCTGGGCGCAAGACAACGATAGGAGCCTGCCCGCTGTGCAGAAACTATACACTGCTGAATATGCAAAGGCCGTCTGTAATCAACGGATCACGATGCCTGTGCAAAGGTAACACATTGTCTGACTGCTTGTTAGTGTAGATGCCAGTGTTAGGTTGTAAAGAGCGCTGATACGGCACAGCTTGTGCAGTACCGCAGTTATGTCGCAGTCTGCGTGTCAAAAACAAATGAATATTGCGTGAATTCACAGCCTGAGTAAGCTTATGGCATCAATGGAGGCACTATAGCGCCCTACGGTCGCATCTCTCCCGCTCTGGCCGGATCATCTGTTGTACTTCTATTGCTCCTGTCTGTGTTTGCGTCTGGCAAGGAGCGGTCCCAGCCCGGGCTGCTTTCCATCAACGGCTACGTCCACGTCCAATGGATGTACGATTTCGACCGGTATGCGGTTCCGAAACACGGCTTTGATCTGCGTCGCGGACGGATCGAGTTCCGCTACGACATCGCCGATAAAGTCGGTGCTGAGATTGAAATCGGGTGCGACAAGCTTGCGCTGACAGCAAAGGATGCGTATCTCGAGTACCGAATCAGCCCGGCGTTGGGCTTTACAGCCGGGCTCAGGAAGATGCCTTTCAGCCGCGAAGAACTGACCCCGGCCAGCAAGCTGTTCATGATTGAGCGCAGTGAGACGAATGACATGTTCGGTGACCAGGGGTATCTTGGCCGCGACATCGGGGTTACGTTGCAGGGCGAATCACTGCCCTTTCCGCTACCAGTCGGCTATTCGCTCGGGGTGTACAACGGCAATGGCGACCGCGTGTTTGAGGATCACAACGACGCCAAACAGTTCTGCGAACGGCTGACCGTTCAGCCCCTTGGGGCAATTACTGTCGGTCTGAACGGCAGTCAACGGAACGACTCCTTGACCGGCAACGTCCTGACCGCGTGGGGCGCCGACATCGCCTGGCAGACCGGCAGGGTATCTGCTGACGCCGAGGTGTTGTACGGCAACCGCGGAACCGACCGCCGAATGTTTGGCGCATATCTTGTCGGTGCATACCGGCTGGCCGCGTTTGAGCCCGGGCTGAGGCTGGAAACCGTCTCGGACAACCTGGCCGATTCGCGCGACCGGACAACGGCCGTGACCGCAGCCTGCAACTTATACCTCTACCGCAAGGTTCAACTCAAGACCAACCTTGTGGTCCGGTTCCCGGACTGGCAGCCAAAATTCGTAGCGCAGGCTCAAGTAGGATTCTAGGACAATGACCAATGTCCCAGCGATCAGACAGAACAGGAGCACAGAAATGAGAATCGTGTTGAACCTGACTCTAGCAACCGCAATGGTCGCGCTCAGCGGGTGCACGTGTACGGCTGCGCCGGCCGGTTACGGTCTTTCCAAGTACCACGGGGTGCTGTTTATCAATGAATTCATGGCCTCCAACCGCTCGACAATTGCCGACGAAAGGGGCGACTTTGACGACTGGGTAGAACTCTACAACGCCGGGGACAAGAACATAGACGTTGGTGGGATGTTCCTTACTGACGACCTGTCGCGGGCCACCAAGTGGGGATTTCCTGACACGTTCATCCCGGCTGGCGGGTACCTTATCATCTGGTGCGACGGCGAAAACAACGAAGGCCCGCTTCACACGACCTTCAAGCTGAACGCCGGCCCGGGCGAGGCAATCGGCCTGTTTTCGTCGGCCCGTGACCGCGTCACGCTCGTGGACACGCTCTCCTTCGGCCCCCAGCGGACCGACACGTCCTACGGCCGACTGCCGGACGGAGGTGAGAACTGGTACTTTCTCTCACTGCCCACCCCGGGTCATATGAATCTCTCAGAGGCATCGTCTTTCCGCGGCCGACTGTTTCTCAACGAGTTCATGGCTGCGAATGATTCAACAATTGCCGACGAAGCCGGTGACTACGACGACTGGATTGAGCTTTTCAACGCCGACTCGCTGCCGGTCAGGCTTGGCGGCTTCTACCTGACCGACAATCTTAGGGACCGGAAGAAATGGGTCATCCCTGATACGTCAATTGCCGCCGGCGGTTTCCTGCTCATCTGGGCGGACAACGAACCCACCGAAGGCCAGCTCCACACTACCTTCAATCTGGCTGCAGCCGGTGGTGAGCAGCTCGGGCTGTACGAAGCGAAAGATACCTACGCGCTCATCATTGACACCCTCACCTTTGGCCACCAAGGCGTGGATACGTCCTTTGGCCGTTATCCTGATGGCGCTCCGAACTGGCAGTTCATGACTAGTCCGACCCCGCGCCACCCGAACCGACTGAAGAAGTAGCGACCGTGCGAGCGGCTTCGAGGATTGCATTTCCGGTCACAAACCTCAGACGCCACACGGTTCTGGTCTGTGGTCTGTGGCTTGTGGCCTGTGGCCTTTCGGTTGCCGGGTTCTTCGACCTGGAGCAGGTCAACGAAATCAGACTCTATTTTGCCGAATCCAACTGGGACGAGATTCTCGACAGCCTGTATGCCCGGGGTCTTGAAGAGCGGCTTGTCGGGACTGCGGTAATCAACGGCATCCGGTTCGACTCGGTCGGGGTTCGGTATAAAGGCTACAGCTCCTATAACCCGAACCGCAAGAAGAACCCCTTCAACATCAAGCTCGACTACATCAAACCCGGCCAGACCATCGAAGGTCACGGCACGCTTCGACTGGCCAATATCTACAAGGACCCCAGTTGCGTGCGCGAGGCACTGAGTTACGAGATTACCCGGAAGTACATGCCTGCGGGTCGGTCCAATTACGCCGACATCTATGTAAACGATACCCTTATCGGTCTCTATTCCAACAATGAGGACCCGGACAAACATTTCATGCGGGAACACTTCTACTGCGACGAGAACGCCCGGTTCAAGGGACGCATCGAGTTCGACTCGGTAAAGATGATGGGCTGGAAGTATCTTGGCCCGGATTCAATCCCTTACCTGGACTACTTTGAACTCGAATCCGTTTCTGGCTGGCCCGAACTTATCGCTCTCTTCGACACCCTCAATAACCACAACGAAGCACTGGACCGGGTCCTGGACGTTGACCGGCTTCTCTGGATGCTCGCTTTTGACATCCTGCTCGTCAACCTCGACTCGCCAATCAACACTGCCCAGAACTACTACTTGTACCGGGATGCGTCAAACCGGTTCAACCCGATTGTCTGGGACCTGAACGAGAGCTTCGGTGCATTTCGGGAGCTTTACGGCACCGGGCTTCTGTCTCTGACCCAGATGCAGCAGCTCGATCCATTCCTGCGCTCGGCTGATACCCAGTATCCAATCTGTAGCAAAGTGCTGAACGATGCCCGGCGTCGCCGGATGTTTGTCGCTCATGCAAGAACCGTCATCGCCGACGTATTCACTAGCAACTGGTATAGAAATCGGGCACTGGAAATTCAACACATCATTGACGCCCACGTGCAGGCCGACCGTAACAAGTTTTACACCTACAACGATTTCCTGAACAACGTGACCCGTTCGGTCGGTTCCGGCCCGCTCGCAATCGTCGGTCTGACCGAACTTATGAATGCAAGGACAGCGTGGCTTTTGTCCCGGCCTGAGTTCCAGGCCTCAGCACCGGTTGTATCCGACGCATCCGGAGCGCCGTATCCGGCCCGACCGAACTCGCACGTTCAGTTCCTTGCCCGAATCCAAGGTGCTGATTCGGTCTGGCTCGGACTCCGACAGAACCCGGCTCTGCGTTTTGTCAGAGCCGTGATGTACGATGACGGCCTGCACGGTGACTCAAGTGCAAACGACGGGCTCTACGGCGTTCGGGTCCGGCTCGCCGCGGGCAACGTCGAGTACTACGTCTATGCCGAAAACCCCGAAGCCGGAACGTTTTTTCCTGCGCGGGCCGAACGTGAGTTCCTGACCCTGCCGGTCGCAAACGACGTAGTCCTGAACGAGTTCATGGCGATAAACGAGAAAACGGTCCAAGACCCGTCGGGTCAGTATGACGACTGGATTGAACTCTACAACAACTCCAGCCAGCCGGTCAGCCTTGACGACTGGCTCCTAACCAACGACTCAACCAATATCACCCGCTGGGCCTTTCCCGACACCACGATTCCGGCCCGCGGCTACCTTGTTGTCTGGGCCGACAACGACCTGAACCAACCTGGGCTGCACGCTAACTTCAAGCTCGCTGGATCCAGCGGAATCCTGCTCCTGTCCGACCCGGACGGCAGACCGATTGACCGCGTAACCTACGGACCTCAGTTCGCAGACATAAGCTATGGTCGTTATCCGAACGGAACTGGCCGGTTCATCCTGATGAACCCGACATTCGCTGCGGCAAATGACAGCGGCGTCGGAATAGCAGACCCTGCTTACCACAGAGGGCAGACCGCAGATTACAGACTGGACCCGCACCCCAACCCGTTCCTGCGCTCAACCACTATCCACTATGCTCTGCCGGTGCGCAGCGCGGTTCTACTTCGCATCTTCGATGTCTCAGGCCGGCTCTGCTCAACGCTTGTTGACGCCGAACAGTCGCCGGGCTCGTACGAAATCACCCACGCTGTTCAGGGACAGCCGAGCGGTGTATACTTCGCGCAAATCGCAGCCAAGCCGGCCAAAGGCCCAGCTTTGGTCCTGACCGTGAAGCTTGCAAAGACTGGGCAATGAATCAGAAACGGGTGAACAGCCGCACGACCCTGATTCTAGTTGTGTTTCTGCTGCCGGCCGTCGCCTTTGGCCAGGCATTCGATGGACTTACGCTGTACAACCCCATCAACAACCGGACGACCTATCTCAAGAACAACTCTGGCCAGACGGTGAATTCCTGGACATCCACTAACCCCTGCTACATCGCCTACCTGCTGCCCGACTCAACCATCTGGCGCATGGAAGTCTATTCCGGCTCGATAATGCGGGGCGGCCCTTACGGCGGCCTGATGACCCACTACGACTGGAGTCATAACCTGCTCGAGAGTTTCCTGTGGTCGGACTCGAACCACCAGCAGCATCACGATATCAACGTCATGCCCAACGGCCACGTGCTGCTCATTGCCTGGGTACGCAAATCCCGCGCCGAAGGTTTGGCAATGGGTCGGCTGAACCTCACCGGTGAAATCTGGCCAGACGAGGTCATCGAATGGGACCCTGAAGCCGACAGTGTTGTCTGGCGCTGGAGCTTCTGGGACCACCTGATTCAGGACGTTGACCCTGGAAAACCAAACTACGGTGTCGTGCGCGAGCATCCCGAACTCCTCGACATCAACCAAGGAACAATCCAGCAGGGCGGCGACTGGATGCACTGTAACGCGGTTGACTACAACGTCGAACGCGATGAGATAATCATTACCTCGCACACCCTGAGCGAGTTCTATGTCATTGACCACTCCACCACGACCGAAGAAGCACGGGGCCATACCGGTGGCCGGCACGGCAGGGGCGGCGACTTCCTGTACCGCTGGGGCAACCCCCAGGTCTATGACCGAGGAACCACGGCTGACCAGGTCTTCTTTGTTGCGCACGGCGCAAACTGGGTCCAGCCTGGGATGCCGGGCGCGGGCAATATCCTCGTGCTCAACAACGGCGACCGACCCGGAACCACAGCTGACTCGTCGTCAATCGTCGAAATCACGCCTCCGCTCGACTCCAATGACCACTATTACATCCACCCGGATTCCGCATTCGGCCCCAGAACACCAACCTGGCAGTATTCCAACGGCACGAACTTCTATTCCCAGCATCTTGGCGGCGCTTACCGGCTGCCCAACGGCAATACACTCGCAACCCTCGGAACCACTGGTCGGCTGGTCGAAGTCTCACCTAACAGGCAGGTAGTATGGCAATACAACACCGGCACCCAGACCGCACGGGCCATGAAGTATCCACTGGACCTTGCTGGAATCTGCCAGGGGTCGGCTAAGCCAATGGCCGTCAAGCCTGCGGCACAGCCGAATCCATTCCGATTGTCAACCGTCATCCGCTACGCTCTGCCAGCAACAAGCCATGTGTTGCTCTCGCTCTTCGATGCCGCTGGCCGGCTCTGCACAACACTCATTGACCGCAAACAGAGCCCGGGGCACTATGAGGTAATCTTTCCTGCCGGACGGCGTGAGATTCCGGCCGGCGTCTATTTCGCACAACTGTTCATCCGGCCGGCCGATGGCACCGGGTCGGTCTGCACCGTCAAACTCACGAAGACCGAATGAGAACCAAACCCAAGAGGTGAGAAATGACCGCATTCCGCCTGACCGCATACCTAACCCTCACACTACTTGTCCTACCATCGCTCGCGTCAGCCCAGGCGTTTGACGGGCTGACGCTGGTCAACAACATGAACAGCACGACAATGAAGCTAATTGACAATTCCGGCGCTACGGTCAAATCCTGGACCTGCAACACGAATGTTGCCTACGTGCCCTATCTCATGCCTGATTCGACCATCTGGCGTCCCAGCGTATACTCCGGTGCAACGATGCGCGGCGCGGCTTACGGCGGACTTATTCAGCACTACTCGTGGAACGGTTCGATCATCGAAAGCTTCATCTGGTCCAACTCCTACCACCAGCAGCACCACGACATCCATCCAATGCCCAACGGCCATGTGCTCGTCGTGTCCTGGGACCGTAAGACCGCGGCCGAGGCCCAGGCCATGGGCCGCCAGAACATCACCTCCGACATCTGGCCGGATGAGGTCATCGAATGGGACCCAGTCTCGCGGACCGTTGTCTGGGAATGGCACTTCTGGGACCACCTGATTCAAGACGTTGACCCGTCCAAGCCCAACTACGGCGTGGTACGGGAACATCCCGAACTTCTTGACATCAACCTCGGTACGGTTCAAGGCGGCGACTGGATGCACTGCAACACTGTTGACTACAACGCCGAACGTGATGAGATTATCCTTACTTCCCACAACCTCCACGAAATCTACGTAATTGACCATTCAACCACAACTGAGGAAGCACGCGGCCACACCGGTGGCCGGCACGGCAAGGGTGGCGACATCCTCTACCGCTGGGGCAACCCGCAGAACTACGACCGCGGCACCTCTGCCGACCGCGTTTTCTACATCGTCCACGGCGGTAACTGGATCCGGCCTGGGATGCCGGGCGCTGGTAACATCATTGTCCTGAACAACGGCGACCGCCCAGGCAGCGCAAACGACTACTCGGTCATCATAGAAATCACTCCGCCACTCGACTCAAACGACCATTACTACATTCATCCGGACTCGGCGTTCGGACCGACACCCCAGAACCTGACCTGGTCCTACTCCAACGGTTCGGCATTCTATGCCCAGCACCTGGGCGGTGCATACCGGCTGCCCAACGGTAACACCATGGCAACACTTGGAACTGTCAACAAGCTTGTGGAGGTCACCTACAACAAGCAGGTTGCTTGGCAGTACAACACCGGCGGACAGATTGGCCGCGCCCTGAAGTATCCGCGTAACTTCACCGGCATACGGAGCGAGCGGACTGAACCGGTCGCATCAACGCTGAATATCAGCCCGAATCCATTCCGCAACGCTGCCTCGATTCGATACAAGTTGGATGCAAGAAGCCAGGTCGAGTTGTCAGTTCTCGATGTCGTTGGCCGTTTGGTTGCGTCTTTTGACAAAGGTGTCCAAGACCCGGGCGAGCATAGTATCGCATTCGCCCCAAGGCCAGACCTACCGGCCGGCGTTTATCTTGTCCGCCTTACAGCAGCCGCCAGGGACGGCTCCGGCAGCATCGTCACCAGCCAAGAACGTTTGGTGAAAGGAAGGTAGTATGCACACCAGATTCATCGCTCATCGTTCAGCATTCATCGTTGCCTTGGCCCTCGCCTTGCCCGCCTTGAGCCAGACCTGGGTGTCTCGTTACGACGGCCCGGCTTCAGACGAAGACCGGGCTTACGGTGTCGCGGTCGACCAGTCCGGGTGCACCTATGTGACCGGAACAAGCTGGGGCTTGGGCACGTCATACGACGCCGCCACGGTCAAGTACGGCTTGGCCGGCGATTCACTCTGGATCAGGCGGTTCAACGGCGTGGCCTCGGGCTCGGATGAAGGCCGCGCAATCGCAGTACGTGGCACCCGGGTCGCGGTCACTGGTGGATGTGCAGACCCAAGCCTATACACCGATATTCTTACAATTGTCTATGACAATTCCGGGGACTCGCTCTGGACCGCGCTGTACAACGGCCCTGGCACTGGTAACGATATGGGTCTTGCGGTCGCACTCGACCAAGCCGGCAACGTCTATGTCACCGGCTATGCCCAGTCCGACACCGCGGGCTGGGACTTTGTTACGCTCAAGTACGACGCTGCCGGTAACCGGCAGTGGGTCGCAACCTACTCAACCGAGTTCGAGGACTTCGCCTCCTGCATCGGGCTTGACCCTGCTGGCAACGTCTATGTTACCGGTTCGAGTGGCAATCCCTACCTCCTGACCTGGGACTTCGCCACAGTCAAGTACAACTCGAGCGGAGTCGAGCAGTGGGCCGTGCGCTATGACGGCCCGGCCGGCGAAGACGACGAACCACATGGCCTGGTGGTGGATGTTCTTGGTAACGTTTACGTCTGTGGCGGCAGCCTTGACTCCACCTCTGGCCTTGACTATGTAACAATCAAGTATAATCCGGACGGCGAAACACTCTGGGTCCGGCGCTACAATGGCCCGGCCAACGGTCCGGACGAAGCCTATGCCATCGGGCTCGACGCGGCTGGAAACGTCTATGTGACCGGCTCAAGCCAGGGCAACGGCACGGAAGCTGACTACGCCACGGTCAAGTACGACCCTGACGGCAACCTGATCTGGGTCAGCCGTTACAACGGCCCAGCATCCGGGTTCGACGAAGCACACGCCATCGTGGTGGATGCAGGAGGTTACGTGACCGTGACCGGCACAAGCCAGGGTCAAGGCACTGGTGCCGACTACGCCACGGTCCGCTACACTCCAGCCGGCACCGAAGAATGGGTGAACCGCTACGACGGCCCAAACTCAGGTTACGATGAAGCAATGGCGATGGCGCTCGACCCAACCGGTGGCGTGTGTGTTACCGGCGCAAGCGACGGCGCGGTCATTGACTACGCCACGGTCCGCTACCCTGCGGTTGGCATTACCGAAAGCCCCCGGCCCGGAGCTCACGGCTCCCAGCTAGCACCGACCATCATTCGCGGGAGCCTGTTACTGGCCGATGTGGCGAGCGGTCAGCAGTCCGCAGCCTGCGCCTTTCTGTTCGACGCCACCGGCCGTACCGTCGCAGACCTCGAACCCGGCGCCAACGACGTCTCCGGCCTCGCGCCCGGTGTTTACTTCGTCGCTCCGGCCTCGGGCGCAATGCGTGACGCGTCGGGCGTGACCAAGGTCATCATCGCCCGCTGAGCCGTGTCTGACCCGCCGGCCGGTATTACCACTTCGGCCCGCATCGCCCCGATGCGGCTTGAATACAAGTTCCTGGTTCACACCGACCTGCTTACCGACCTTCGCGCCGCGCTCGCGCCCTATGTCTACCTCGACAAGTTCGCGGCGCAGCGGCCGGGCGGTCAGTACACCGTGCGCAGCATCTACTACGACACCCGCCGTTTCCACTGTTATTACGAGAAATTCGACGGTTTCTGCACCAAGAAGAAACTCCGCATTCGTGGCTACGGCACACCTGCTTCCGACTCAACCGTGTTTCTGGAAATCAAGTACAAGCTCGGCGACTTCATCGGCAAGTATCGGGCGCCCCTGCCCTGGAACCGTATCACGCAGGTATTCGCCGGCTACGGCCCGGCGCCAGCCGACCTGCCGTTCGCACCCGGCACCAACGAAGCCGAGGCCGCCCGTCGGTTCCTGTACAACTACTACCGTCGCAAAATGCTGCCGGTCGTACTCATCGCCTACGAACGCGAGCCGTTCTACAGCCGGTTCGACTCTACCCTTCGCCTGACATTCGACAAGAACGTCAGAAGCCGGCTCTACCCCACGCTCGACTCGCTTTACCAGGACCGCGATGCCAAGTTCCTAATGCCTGACCACTTCGTGTTCGAGATCAAGTTCTATGACGGCTGCCTGCCATACTGGGTTCGTTCGATTCTCACCCGGTTCGACCTCAGCCGCGTTGCGGTCTCTAAGTACGCAATGGGCATTGACTGCCAACGTGCCGAAAAGAAGTTCCTGCTTGGCATCGGCCACACGGTCGAATTCCCCTTGCCCGTGGCTTGCGCAACCTGAAAGGAGCAAAATGGAAATCATCAAGAGCCTTGTTCAAGAACTCAACCTCCTGCCGCTCAACGCCAGCACGGTCGTCGTCAAACTAGTCTTCGCTTTTGCCTGCAGTTTCTTCATCGCCTGGCTGTATCGCAAGACCTATCGCGGTCCGGGCTACTCGGTCGCCTACACCAACATGCTCATCCTGCTCTGCATGACCACCGCAATAATGATCATGGTTATCGGCAACAACCTTGCCCGCGCCTTCGGTCTTGTCGGCGCACTCTCGGTTGTCCGGTTCCGCCACGCAGTAAAGAATACCCAAGACATCGTCTACGTGTTCCTGGCACTCGCCATCGGCATGGCCTGCGGTGTCGGCTTCTACACGATTGCGGTCGTCGGCACACTATTCATCGGCGCGCTCATCTTCCTGATGTCCAAAACGCGCTTCTCCTCGCCCCGCCGTGACGACCATCTACTCCAGTTCAACTACCGGCCAACCGGGACTGAACCACCTCCCTACCAGACGCTGCTCAACCGCTACTGCCGCAAGCTCACACCGATAAACGTCCGCACCCTGGGCGACACCGACCTTGTCGAAGTGTCCTACTACGTCCGACTCCGGGACAAGGACAAGGGCGAAGAACTAGTCCGGGAAATGAACCGGACTCCAGGCATCCAGTACGCGAACCTCTTTTTCGACGAAGAACAAATCTAACCCCGCGCCTGCTCGCTTCGCCGTGCCTTCCACCGTGTAACGTGCAGTTTCCCAAGATAACTCAGAAGACCGCAGGTGCGGTCTGGCGGAAACGTTCGGCGAGTATGACGGCCGAACACCAGCCACAGCCGGTTACCATGAGGTACCAAGTTGATAGTGGACAGTAACGGGTCCGGTCGTCGGTAGGACGCATTGCCGGACAGACTGCGCCATGGCCCGGCCTAGAACAGCCCCGACAGTGCGAGGAATGACGAAGAGAAGTGCGAGCCAAACCACTTTCTTGGCAACCACACAAGCAGCCGGGGCCGCAATCGAACAGGCGATAAGGGAGGCAGCCCCAATCACAATCAGGGACACTGTGAGTAAGGCAACTTGGGATACCGTTACCCAAACAGCAAGGCTGATAACAAGGTAAGCCACCGGGAAGACCACAAGGAAAACAGCCAGCCAGACCGCAGGCTAGACAACTCGTAAGACCACCTGCCCCATGACCCCCATGTATCCTTGCTCCAGAACGCACCTCGCGCATAACATGCGGACTTATGACCAGTTATGCTATTCGATGTCAGAAAAATAAGGCTCTTTGAACCCGACAGGTGAAGTTTACCTGCAGGTAAACTTCAAGCTAATGCCAGCTAGGCCGGGGGCTATCCTTATTAGCTGCCGGTTTGGCGAGGAAAATTGCGCAGCGGCCGGCGTGAGCGCCGCAGGCTCCAAGGTGCCTCTACCAGCAGAGCCGAAGCTACCGCTACCCGTTTGCTACCAGCTCGATAGCTCAGCGCACAAGCACGAACCTTCCAACAACTGCCTGGTCAAGCGCCTCCAGTCGGCAGAAGTAGATGCCGCTTGAAAGTCTACCGCCGTCTTCAGCCTGGCCATTCCAGCGCACACGCTTCAAGCCCGGTTCCTGAACTTCGTCAACGACCCGCGCAACAACCCTTCCGGTCAGGTCACAGACCGATAGCCTTACTCGACAGTTCGACGGAAGGTAATATGACAACTCTGCCTGGTCAGGACACGGGTTCGGTCTGATTGGCAGAAGTCGAAGCCGCTCAGCGACTGGCGCAGTCCCTGGGCTGACAAGCCCGGTCGGCGGGCCGTAGAAACCTGATATCTTGGCGATGGAACGGTCAGGAGACTGCGGAATTGTGACCCAGTAGTTTCCATCGCGCGGGTCGTATTCAATGCCACGGCAGTTCCAACCGGGCAAGAGAACTCGCTGGATGATAGACAGGTCGGTACGGCTCATTTCGTAGACGCCACAGGAGTCAATCTGGGTGCCGCCAGAGTTGAAGGCGGTATAGACCATCAGTAGGGAACCGTTGTTCGGACCCTGGGGCTCGTACGCAAGGCAGCGCGCACCGTAAGCAGCTCGAAGCGGTACGTCCATCCGGCGCACCTGCGTGCCCAGGGTGTCAGCAACGTACACGTATTGAGGAAACGAGTTGAGTGCAGTCCTGCGGTCCGAGAGGTAAAGCCGGTATTCGGACTCGACCCAGGCTAGTCCAACCGGGTAATCATTGGCCAGGTTGTCGAACTGCCAGAGCACGGTTCCGTCCGGCTGAATCTTTGATACCTTCTTGCGGCCAGTGGTTATCGGGTTAGTAGCGACCCAGAAAGTCGAATCGTACGCACAGTACTTAATATCGGTACCCATGGTATCTGGTGCCGGGATGTTGCCGTAATAGGTCAGACTGGAGTCGCTTGAGTAGATGTAGATGCGCCTTGAATAGGCGTTCATCACGTAGAGCCGCTGGTTGACCGGGTTGTAGGCAAGGCCGTAATTGAAACCGGTTGAGGGGAAGCTCGGCAGTTGCTTTGGGCCCCAGACGACCTGAAACCCTGATGCGCCGACCTTGAGTTCAAACGGAATATTCTGGCTGAAACCTGAGCCGGAAAGCGCCAGGACGAACTCAACCACCGTGCCGGGCGGTGTTGCCGAAGATGCGGACAGCCGGAAACGGCTTGCGCCATTATGTGCGGTTCCGCCGACCGGGATGTCGCCAAAAGTCCCAACCGTATCAAGGAGTGTGATGTACGGATTTGAGCCGAGAAGCCGGACCTTGCCGGTGACACCGGTGACAGCGACTCCGGAGAGGTTACGAAGCGTATCGGTCAAATATACTGTCTCGCCCGGGTCGAACCGGCCATTGTTGTTGCCGGGCGGAGGGTCCTCGAGCCTGGAACCGGACAAACTCAATACCGCAGTTCCGGCAGTGCCAAGACCACCGGACACAACCACGGCAAACGGCTGCCGTGTACCCTGCGGCACGTTGGTGGCGTTGACCCGGATGGTCCATTCGCCAAGCTCAGGCACGTTGCGGCGCACGCACTCCTCAACATTGCGCGTGTCAGTGCCGGCCGGGTTCGGGGTTGACTGTCCGCCGGTGTACTGGTTGCCCTTGTAAACAACCGCATTCGGCCCGGTCACGACCAAATCGAGGTTATTGACGATTGCCGGGTTTGCACCGGAGCTTGCCGGGTAGTCGGTCCAGACAAGAGTAATCTTCAACGGCTCAGACTGATTATTGACCGTGACTGTGAATTCCCGGTACTGGCCGGTCGAAAGACCAGTGGTATCATCGAGAATCGAGAGCTTCCGCACATCGTCCTTGAAATAGAGTACGTCGTCAATATTGACCCGGCCCCAGCCGGTGTTGTTGTCCGGGATGGTGGAACCGATGATGTCCGGTGCCGCCGAGTTGACGATGCATGCCTTTACGAGCGCGGCCGAGATGTAGGTCATCCGGTTACCGGGAACCGACTCGCCAGTAGGATAGAACCCCTTGGCAAAGTAGTCACGGACCAGGGCCGCATTGCCGCCGACACACGGCGTTGCCATCGAGGTACCCTGCATGTACCCATAGCTTGTTGCGGTCGAGCCAATTGACGACAGCATGTTTTGACCTGGCGCGGTCACGGTCGGCTTGTACCGGGTGTCGTTACACGGGCCGCGCGAAGAGAAATCGGCCATCTGGTTGGCCGAGGTACCATTCGCTACCGCTCCGGCGGTCAAGATGTCCTTCGAGGTCCCGGGCGGAATCACGGTTGTCGCACCCGGGCCGTTGTTACCCGCAGCATACACAATCAGGAAGTCCTTGTGGTCCCACATGAACCTATCAGTCTGCTGACAGTAGGCAGTGTAGGTGCCCGCACCGGTGGTCGAGCCCCAGGAATGGGATGAAACCCGGGCTGCGCCGCCGGTGTTGCCGTTGAACGGCAGCGTATAGAGGTTTGTCAGGTCGCCGGGCACTGAGAGCGAACCGGAAGAGGTACCGATGTCCATGAAGTACATCTTGGCCTTGATTGCCATGCCGTCGGCCGCACTTGTACCCGAGACGTAACTGTCATCTCCGCAGATAGTGCCGCAGGTATGGGTGCCGTGCCAGGACCCGGCGGAGTTGTCACCAAACGCGGCCGAGGACCCGGACCAAG
>JBDRUN010000045.1 GCA_039801365.1 candidate division WOR-3 bacterium | reverse complement strand
TTTCTGCCCTTGCCTTTGGCGGCGCCAACTTCCTCGTGGTCTGGCAGGACTACCGTGGCGGCAGAGAATCTGACATCTATGGTGCGCGCGTCACTCCTGGCGGCACTGTGCTTGACCCTGCGGGCATCGCCATCTCGACCGCAGCAGATAACCAAAGAACGCCTTCCCTTGCCTTTGGCGGCGCCAACTTCCTCGTGGTCTGGACAGATGCTCGTAGCGGCGGCGACGATGACATCTACGGTGCGCGCGTTTCTTCTGGCGGCACTGTCCTCGACCCTCAGGGTATCCCCATCTCAACCGCGGCAAACGGCCAGCACGTTCCTGCCCTTGCCTTTGACGGTGCCAACTTCCTCGTGGTCTGGTTTGACTTGCGTAGCGGCAACGACTATGACATCTATGGTGCGCGCGTCACTCCCGCCGGCACGGTTCTCGATCCCCAGGGCTTCGCCATCTCGACCGCAGCAGACTGGCAGTTTTATCCTGTCCTTGCCTTCAGCGGCACCAACTTCCTCGTGGTGTGGCAGGACGACCGCAGCGGCAGCGGCTATGACATCTATGGTGCGCACGTCACTCCTAGCGGCACTGTGCTTGACCCTGCGGGCATCGCCATCTCAACCGCGGCATACGGCCAGCAGGCTCCTGCCCTTGCCTTTGACGGCACCAACTTCCTCGTAGTGTGGCAGGACAACCGCAGCGGCAGTAACTGGGATATCTACGGTGCGCGCGTCACTCCTAGCGGCACTGTGCTTGACCCTGCGGGCATCGCCATCTCAACCGCGGCAAACTCGCAGTCTGCTCCTGCCCTTGCCTTTGGCGGCAACTTCCTTGT
Source organism: candidate division WOR-3 bacterium (assembly GCA_039801365.1). Classification (NCBI taxonomy): domain Bacteria; kingdom Pseudomonadati; phylum Caldifarciminota; species Caldifarciminota bacterium. The sequence continues at coordinate 18,287 of JBDRUN010000045.1, read as the reverse complement.
GGTCTGGAGAGATGAGCGCAGCGGTGGCTATGACATCTACGGTGCGCGGGTCACTTCTGCCGGTGCTGTGCTTGACCCTGCGGGCATCGCCATTTCAACCGCGGCAAACTCGCAGTCCGCTCCTGCCCTTGCTTTTGACGGCAGGGATTTCCTTGTGGTCTGGGCAGACGACCGCAGCGGCGGCGACGATGACATCTACGGTGCGCGCGTTTCTTCTGGCGGAACTATTATCGATCCTCAAGGTATCCCCATTTCAACCGCGGCATACGACCAGTTGTCTCCTGCCCTTGCCTTTGGCGGCGCCAACTTCCTCGTGGTGTGGCAGGACAACCGCGGTGGCGGCGGCTACGACATCTACGGTGCGCGGGTCAGTTCTGGCGGGAATGTCCTCGACCCTCAGGGCTTCCCAGTATCAACCGCGGCAGAGTTGCAGGAGTTTCCTGTCCTTGCCTTTGACGGTGCCAACTTCCTCGTGGTGTGGCAGGACAACCGCAGTGGCGGCGGCTATGACATCTACGGTGCGCGGGTCAGTCCTGCCGGTACCGTGTTTGACGAAGGTCCGGTGGTGAGGCAGGAAGGCGGACAGTTCTATCCGGCCGTGGCGCGCGGCCGTGGCAGTCAACTGCTCCTTGTGTACAGTGGCTGGGCCGGGACAGTTGGCGGCAGAACCTATAACACTCCGCGCATCTGGGGCAAGTTTGACCCATTGACGGGGTTTGCCGAACTGCCGCGCGCAGAAGTTCGGACACCGGCCCTCGGCCCGACCATCATCCGCAACATCCTCAGTCTGCCACTTGGCACCGACAAGCTCCAATCTGACATCGCCCTACTCGACGCCTCAGGCCGTAACGTATTACATCTGAAGCCCGGCGCCAACGACGTCTCCCACCTCGCTCCTGGCGTGTATTTCGTGCGGGAGAACCAGGATTGGGTGCAGTCCGCCAGAAGGATAGTTATTCAGCACTAACTGCCGAAGCTCGGAAAGACTCAGGGGTGGGCACTAAGCCCACCCCGCGCATTATTGTCGGAACCTGCTTACCTGAGGTAGAAGCCGACGGCAAGCGAGAGGGTGCCGAGCCAATTGTCGGTGTAACCGTCACCACGGTTTTCTGGAACCTTCTGCTGGCCGGACGCGCCGCCGCCCAGGTACCGGGCATTGATGAAGCCGTCCACGGATTCATTCAGCGAAAGTCCGTAGCGGAGTGAGGCATCGAGTATCGCTCCCCGGAACGATGGCTCAATATTGGTGCTGCCCGTGATTACTTTGCCCTGGGCATAGAACCCGTCAATCTCTGAGCCGAACCAGCCGCGTTCGCCGACCGGGACCCTGGTGCGGAAACGCAGGATTAGCACCGGTCCAACGTCCTGGTACACGCGCGAGCGGGAGCCGTCCTTGGAAGAGAAACTGATGGAGGCGTCGCGGACCTGGAGCGACGCACCGAACGCCAGTTCGCGCTCAGGCTCTGGCCACAGGTCGTACTGCCAGCTAACGCGGTAGAAGTCAAAGCCGTAGCGCAGGTCCATTGGCGTGCCGGCCGGAAACGTGTCGGTGTCAACCACGAGCGGGTTTTCAAGATAGGTCTCGGTGCGCACGTCAAGCGGTTGAGCAAGGAAGGTGATGGTATGGCGGGGTTTGAGGTGCAGCTCGGCGGACATCCGGCGGAAAGGAAACAGGATGTTCTGGCCGCCTTCTCTGACATAGTCGAACTTCGTGGCGTTCCGGCCGAACTGGATTGTGTGCCGGGTTACGCCGATGAAACCCATCTCGGTTCCGACCCTGACCTCGAACCGGTTTTCAGGGTCGTTCAGGAAAGAGGCAGAAGCCGGAGAAGTTGCGAGCAGTACGGACACGGTTAGAAGCATCAATCTCTGGTTCACTTTTACTCCTTTGTTCGGTGGCCGTATCCATTTAGACCCGGAGCCGGGGGCACGGATTCCCGCGGCCAGGCCCAAGCACCAGGCTGGGGAATAGGGCAGAAGCCGATCTGGTATATCAAGATAGTGACTAACCGGAGGTATTGTATGTGGAAAGCGGTCCTGTTCTCACTTCTGACCGCAGCGGTTTCGTTATCAGCCGGGTATGATTATGATAAGGACAAGTCCGAAGACAGGACACTATCGCCGTATTTCTGGGTCCAGAGCGACGACCCTGCTATTGACAGGCTGCCTTTGCTTTCGACCTCGGCCGAGGTTGACATCGCGGGCGTAATCGCCGACGTCCGGGTCACCCAGGTGTACAAGAACGAGGGCAAGAAGCCAATCGAGGCAATATACGTGTTTCCGGCATCGACTAGGGCCGCGGTGTATGCGATGAAGATGACAATCGGGGACCGGACGATTACCGCGAAGATAAACGAGCGGGAGAAGGCGCGACAGGACTACGTGAATGCAGTCAAGCAAGGGAAGACCGCTTCGCTTCTGGAACAGGAGCGGCCGAATGTGTTCCAGATGAGCGTGGGCAACATCATGCCCGGAGACTTCATCCGGGTAGAGATGTCCTACACCGAGCTTCTGGTGCCGGAGGAGGGCGTGTACGAGTTCGTGTACCCGACCGTGGTCGGGCCGCGCTACTCGAACGTCTCAGAGAAGCAGGCCAAGCCGTCTGAGTCGTGGATAAAGAGCCCGTACCAGCACGAGGGCGAGAAGCCCATGTACACATTCGGGATGAGCGTGAACCTTGAGGCCGGGATGCCGATTGCCGAGGTTGTCTGTGCGACACACAAGACTAACGTGAGGTACAACGGTCTGTCATCCGCGAGAATCTCGCTCGACGCCTCGGAGAAGCAGGGTGGGAACCGGGATTTCGTCCTGCGCTACAGGCTGGCCGGGGGCAAGGTTCAGTCCGGGATGCTGCTGTCCCAGGGTAAGGACGAGAACTTCTTCCTCCTGATGGTCCAGCCGCCGAAGCGAGTCGAGGAGGCGCAGATTCCACCCAGGGAATACGTGTTCATCGTGGACGTGTCCGGTTCGATGTACGGTTTTCCGCTCGACGTGTCAAAGACACTGCTACGGAATCTCCTGACCGGAGTGCGCGAGACCGATTATTTCAATGTGCTGCTCTTCTCCGGAGACAACGCGGTGCTGTCCGAGGAGCCGCTGCCCGCGACCCAGCAGAACATCAGTCGGGCGCTCAAGGTCATTGACGAGCAGCGGGGCAGCGGCGGGACCGAACTCCTGCCCGCGCTCAAACGGGCACTCTCGTTGCCCAAGGCCGAGGGAACTTCGCGGACGGTAGTTATTGCGACCGATGGGTACGTGACGGTGGAAACCGAGGCGTTCGACCTTATACGCAAGAACCTGGGCAAGGCCAATATGTTCGTGTTCGGCATCGGTTCGAGCGTGAACCGTTTCATCATCGAAGGCATGGCACGGGTCGGAATGGGCGAGCCATTTGTGGTCGAGGAAGAGAAGGCAGCCCAGGCCCAGGCCGAGAAGTTCCGCAAGTATATCGAAAGGCCGGTGCTGACCGACATCAGTGTCGAGTACCAGGGGTTGCAGACGTATGATGTTGAGCCGCAGACGATACCGGATGTTCTTGCAGACCGGCCGATAATCATCTTCGGCAAGTACCGGGGCAGAGCCGCGGGTTCGGTCGTTGTCAGAGGCCAGACCGCATCCGGACCGTTCTACCAGTTAGTGAACCTTGCCCAGTACAGTGCGGATGAAGCCAACTCCGGACTACGCTTTCTCTGGGCCCGGCACCGGATTCAACTGCTTGGGGACTACAACCAGCTTGCCGAGGACGACAAGCGGGTAAAGGAAATCACAAGGCTTGGTCTGAAGTACAGCCTCTTGACCCAGTACACCTCGTTCGTGGCGATTGACTCCCGGGTTCGGAACAAGGACGGCAGGTCTGAAGTGGTCGAGCAGCCGCTGCCTCTGCCCGAGGGGGTCTCGGACTACGCGGTCGGCGACGCGTCGGGAGCCGGGTGGTATGGCGCAACGGGTCTGGGCGGCGGCCGGACAATGAAGAGACTTGCCTGTCCTGCACCAAGGTCGAATGCCCAGACCGTATGCGAGGCCGAATGCCGTGCCGTGGATGAAGACCACGGTCTGGCCGGGTACTCCGGCTTGCTCAAAGGGACGGTTGCAATCGGCGAGGTCAAGACCGGAGAAGGTATCTCCGAGGCGAGTGTCAAACGGATTCTCGGCGGGTACCTCCACTCGATTCAGAACGCATACTCGCAGGCGCTTGCCGGAAACCCCAAGCTTGGCGGCAGCATAAGGCTCAGGTTCACGGTCAAGTCGGACGGCACGGTGGCCGAGCTTCGACTTGTCAGGAACGACCTGACCGACGAAATCGGCAAGGCAGTGAAAGAAGCGTTCAGGTCGGTCAGTTTCCCGAATTCGCTATTGGAGGGTGAGAGGACCGAGGTTACAATCACGCTGCTCTTTGCGCCCTAGGCACGCGTCAGCCTCCTGGTGTCGGCATCGGGTTCTGCCCGGTGCCGACACTTTACAGACACCGAGACAGCATTTAGAATAAGGCGGCAAGGCGAGAACGGCCTGCTTGGACCAGCTGTGCGTTGCATCGGTCTTAGCGGTGTCGTATCTGGGGCGCAGCTTACAAAAGCAGACCGTTCGAACCAAAGCGCCGGGTAACCAAGCAAGGAGGCCAAGATGAAGCAGGTTACGATGCTGATTGTAGCTTGTCTGCTGGGTGCAACGTCTGCGGATGAGCTATTAGAAATTATTACCACAACCGGGCCAGCGGATTCGGTCCCAGGGCTTGTCACAGTACGTGGAACCGGACTTACCGCGTCCTGTCACCCAATGCCCGAGCTGCCGATAATGCCCGGTTGGCCCAAGGAGACAAGTACTTCGGCTAACTTCGCGCCCAGCCGTGGTATTGCCTTGGCCGACTTTGACGGCGACGGGAGACTCGAAGTCATAATGCCCTCGACCGCAGGGCAACTGCACGTCTGGAAGTACGACGGGACATACTACCCCGGCTGGCCACGCACCTTGCCGGGAATGGGTCAGTATGCCGCCGCAGTCGCGGACATTGACCTTGACGGTGAATACGAGGTGGCGGTGTGCACGCGGGGCATGACAAGTGGCGGCGCGGTGTGTGTGTTCACCGAAGGCGGTACGCCCAAGCCAGGCTGGCCTTTCACCGGGCTTGTCGGCGGCAACTTCTCGGACAGCCCAACTCTGGCTGACCTCAACGGCGACGACACACTTGAAATAATCGTTGGCGAGCGGAACTATCCGATCGGGCACCTCCATGTTCTCACTCACCGTGGTACCGAGTATCCCGGCGCGTGGCCCTGCTCGCTCGACCATGTACCGGCAATGGGCGCGGCGGTCGGCGACTTGGACCTGGACGGCAAGCCGGAAATTGTTTACGCCTCGTACAATTCGCTCTACGTCTTTGAGCCTGACGGCCGTTTGCGTGCAGGATGGCCACAGACCAATCCCAACGGCGGGTATTTTTCCTACCAGTCACCGGCGCTTGCTGACCTGGATGGTGACGACACGCTTGAAATCGTGGTCGCCGAGCATCGTGACGGCAGCGGCACCTATGTATTTCGGCACGACGGCACCATCCTTGCCGGCTGGCCCTACAGGTTTCCGCGCTGGACCTACTGCCCGCCAACCGCGTGCGACCTGTATCGGAATCAGGACCTGAAGGTTCTGTGCGGACAGACCGGAATCATGGGCGGAGCGGCCGCGGTCCTGTACGGTTTCAGCTCCACGGGTTCGGTCCTGCCCGGGTTTCCAGTGGTTCAGCCCAACGGCGATGCGGCCGAGGGCAATATTGCGGTTGCAGACATTGATGGCGACGGTGATATGGAAGTGATATTCTCAAGCAACGTGATGTACGAGGGGAAGGGCTACATGTACGCGGTGCATCATGACGGCAGCGCAGTTTCAGGGTGGCCCTTGCGGCCGACCGGATTCACCTATCTGAACGGCGCAACCGTGGCTGACATTGACGGCGACGACTCGCTGGACATCGTTGTCGTCAGCGACAACTCGACGGTGATGAGCGTGACCGTGTACGAAGCCGGAGTGCCTTTCTCGCGCGCGGTGTGGGAATGGCCGACGTATCAGTTCGATATGTGTCGCACCGGACTTTACCGGCCGTATCGAACCGGAATCGCGCAGCCACGGACGCAGGCTTCGGTCCGTCAAGTGGCGGCGAGCATGGTGCGGGGGGTACTGTTGCTGCCTGAAGGCTATAGTGATGAGCGGGGCGCGTCAACTGTCCTCCTCGACATCAGCGGTCGAAAGATGATGGAGCTTGCGCCCGGGCCGAACGACATCCGGCATCTTGCCCCGGGCGTGTACTTCTTGCAGCAGGCAAACCAGTCGAAAACTCGGGGCCAAGGGGTGTGTAAGATAATCGTGGCAAGATAGAAGGAGAAGCCCATGAAAAACGTGATTCTGCTTGTCATATCCGTGCTTGCGTTTATGCCAGATGTCGGGCTGGCGAGTATTCCTGCTCCGCCGGTGTTGCTTGATTCTGGGCTTGCTTATGTGCGGCCTCAGGAGAATCAGGAATTGCCGGCAGCGGCTTTTGATGGTAATAACTGGCTGGTGGTCTGGCAGGACGAGCGCGGGGAGCGTAAGGCAATCTGGGGAGCGCGGGTCAGCGCTGCTGGAGTCTTGCTTGACTCCGCAAATATTCTCATCGCCGATGATGAAGATAATCGCTACAGACCAGGGGTAGCGTTCAATGGTACCTGCTTTCTGGTGGTCTGGCAGGATGCCCGCAACCGCTCCTATGACATCTACGGGGCGCGGGTGAGTCCTGCGGGCGTGGTGCTGGACCCGGACGGGTTCAGAATTTCGTTGTCAGAGCAGACCGATGAGAATCCTGCTGTTGCAAGCTTGGGTTCGGAGTTCTTCGTGGTGTGGCAGGACAAGCGGAATTCGGGTAACGACGAGGATGTCTATGGTACCCGGGTTTCCGGCAGCGGCCAGGTACTTGACACCGCCGGCATCCCAGTTGCGGTTGCGGCAAAACCTCAGCTGCGGCCCAGCGTGGCGTCGAGCGGTACCGGCTATCTCGTTACCTGGCAGGATTTGCGAAACGAGGCAACGACCGGGGATGATGTCTACGCCTGCCGGGTCACGGCTGCGGGGGTTGTGCTCGATCCCTCAGGTATCGCAGTCTCACGCGCGGCCGAGACACAGGAACGGCCGAAGCTTGCCTCGGACGGTACCAACTATCTCATCGTCTGGGGCGACGAGCGGAATGGAAGTGGTGACGTCTATAGTGCGCGTGTTTCCAGCGCCGGTGCGGTGCTCGATCCTGCGGGCCTGCCTATTCATCCTTCGCCGAATTTCTGGGCTGGCGATCCGTGTGTGGCTTATACCGGAAGTCAGTACATTGTCGTCTGGGAAGACGACAGCATAACTGGCGGCGAGGAGTGTGACCTTCTATGTTCCCGGGTTACGGCTTCCGGCACGGTGCTTGACCCCGAGGGCTTGGTTGTTACGCAGGCGTACGAGGAGCAGTGCTGGCCGGCGATTGCACCGGGTAACTCAAACCTGCTTGTCGCCTGGCAGGATTACAGAAACACCGACAACCCGGACATTTTCTGCAATCGGCTAAGTTCCGCTGGTCAGTTGCTGGACACTGTGGACGTGCCTGTCTGTGGCGAGTTGCATGATTATGAACAGCGGGAGCCGGCCGTTTCCTTTGGCGGTGGCAACTACCTTGTTGTCTGGAGAGACGACCGCCGTTGGGAAGGCTGGTGGAGTGTGTATGGCGCGCGGGTGAGTCCGACCGGTGCGGTTCTTGACCCAGGCGGGTTCCGGGTTGCCGAACATTATTTGTCGCTTGGTCCGCCGTGTGTCGCATTCGGCAATAGCAGCCATCTGGTATGCTGGGCCGAGCGCTCGGGCGGTTACTATGAAATATCAGGAACGCGGATTACACCGCAGGGAGCTGTTCTTGATACTTTGGGAATTAATACTCGCCTATGGGGTTATGACGCCCAACCACCGGCAGTAGCGTTTGATGGCACCAACTGGCTGGTGGTGGCCGCAATGAAATATCCGGGCCAGGAATGGAACATCGTTGGTTCGCGCATCGGGCCGGACGGTGTGCCGCGGGACAGTGTGCCGATCCCTGTATCAATGACGCCTCAGGAGCAGGATATGCCCGCACTTGCGTTTGGAGCCACAAACTATCTGGCGGTCTGGAGCGAGTTTCGTAGCAACACTGCCTACGACATCTACGGCGCAAGGATTGCTCCTGATGGCACGGTTCTTGACTCTGCCGGTATTCCGATTTCCACGGCGCCAAGGAGTCAAAGCGCGCCATCGGTAGCATTCGACGGGACCAACTGGCTTGTCGCCTGGCAGGACGAGCGCGATACACCATACCGCCCTTATTACTACTACGCCCGGGTTTCGCAAGCGGGAATCGTCCTTGACACCGCAGGCATTCCATTGGGCTGGTGTCCGGATAACTACGAAGACCCGCTGCAGATGGTCTTTGACGGAACCAGCTATTTCGTGGTTTGGCAGAACAAGAACTACTCAAATGCCGACCTGTGGGGTGCCCGGATAAGCTCGCAGGGTGCCGTCCTTGATTCCTTTCCGGTATTTGCCGGCCCTGAGTGTCAGCAGACACCCGCGGTTGCGCTTGGGCCGGGAAATCAGGTGATGGTTGTCTATTCCGGCTTTGTTGATGTGCTGCGCGGCTATCCGGTCGAGACGATGCGCATCTGGGCCGGCATCTACCCGTTCTACGGGATTGAAGAAGGCCGACGGCCGACGTCAAGTAGTTCCCAGCCGATAGCCACCATCGCCCGCAGAACTTTGCTCCTGCCCGAAGCTTCCGGCGTTACGTACGGTACATCACCCGTTCTGCTTGATGCTACCGGCCGCAAGGTAATGGAGCTTGCGCCGGGCGAGAACGATGTGTCGCGTCTTGCGCCGGGGGTTTACTTTGTTCATTCGGCAGTCGCCAATGGTAATGCGCCGATCTTCAAGGTTATTGTGACCAGATAGGAGGAGCGATGAGATTTCAGATTCTGCTCTGCATCTTTGGCTTTTTGGGCTGGTTAGCCTTCGCCGACCCGCTCTGGGTCAGGACCTACAATGGACCGTATAACGATTTCGATGAGATCCACGCCATCGGCGTGGATGACTCGGGCAACGTCATAGTATCCGGTTTCAGCGGACTCAGTAGATATGACGATGAGTTCGTAACCATCAAGTATCGCCCGAACGGCGACACAGCTTGGCTCCGACATTTTAACCCTGGTTCCGGGCTGGATGGAGCCACTGCGCTGGCGGTAGACCGGGCAGGCAACATCATCGTCACCGGCTATCTGGGCGGCTCTACATCGGAATATGGCGACTGGGTGACCATTAAGTACTCGGCAGCGGGCGAGTTGCTCTGGACGGCAGTGTATGACCTTGGCGACCGTGACCGGCCATCGTGCCTTGCCGTGGATTCGGCAGGCAACAGTTATGTAACCGGGCAGGCTGGCTGGCTAAACGACCTTGATTATGTGGTGGTGAAGTACGACCCGAACGGTAACGAGGTTTGGGTGTTTAGATACGACGGTGGCTACGACGACCTATCACAGGCACTCGCAGTTGACGGACAAGACAACATCTATGTGACCGGCTATGCTGAACTTGGCGGCGTCGACCGTGCTCTCGTGACCTGGAAGGTTGGACCTAGTGGCGAGTCGCTCTGGGCTAATGTCTATGCTGGACCAGCGGGCACATGGTTAGATGGGGAGGAAATTGCAACCGACGGTCAGGGCAACGTCATTGTCGCCGGCTATGCCTTCGATACGCTCACCGTTGGGGACTATCTCATAGTCAAGTACAGCCCGACCGGCGATACGCTCTGGACCCGGCGCTACAACGGCCCGGGCAATCGCTCCGACTATGTCGCAGGTCTCGCACTTGACGCCGCCGGCAATGTCTACGTAACTGGGACCGCCCTTTTTGACCCGTATCGTTCCAACTACGTAACCGTCAAGTACTCGCCAAGCGGCGAACAGCGCTGGGTCGCCCGTTTCATCGGACCGCACCAGCGCGACCGAGCCAAGGGGATTGCCTTGGGTGCGGAGGCCGATGTCTATGTGTGCGGTGAAGGTGTGAACTTGAGTGGGTACTGGTGCGCCGTAACCGTCAAATATGACTCGGCTGGCAATCAGCAGTGGGTTGAGCGATTCGCCAGCGATTTTGACGAGGCCGAAGCCTATGTCATAACCCTCAGCCGTCAGGGGATGGTGTATGTCGGCGGGCGAACCGACAATGATACCAATGGTCTGGACTACCTGACACTCGCGTACGGTTCAGCTGGAGCGGTTACGGAAAAGGCGAACGCAGAAGCGCAGAGGTCGAGCTGTGTGCCGACCATCGTCCGTGGTGTGCTGTGGCTGGCCGGAGCGGGACATAATCCGATTCCCGCCAAGGAGTCGGGATTGCGTCCCAAGCCCGTGTTGCTCGACGCCACTGGCCGGAAGATGATGGAACTTATACCCGGTCCGAATGACGTTAGCCGGCTTGTGCCGGGAGTGTATTTCGTTAGCGCCCCAGAAGCTCAGGGTCGGCTGGTCAACAAGGTCATTGTTGCAAGGTGAGGGTGTAGTTTGAAAACAGTACGCAAGTAATTAGGTCTAATTAGTTATGAAACACATTTCAGCCGTATCTTTCATTCTGGCTGTTTCATCTGTTCTTGCCCAGACTCCGAATTACGGTGCTGCGGGCCGGTTTTCGACCGCGTATCGTATTGAGGACATCCCGGGTACTACCGAGATAATGTCCGGCTCGCGCATTTACTATCCGGATTCTTCCGGCGTGTTTCCTCAGAGTGCGGTACCTGCGCCAATCGTTGTTTTCGGGCATGGATGGCAGATGGGTATTGACCGGTACTATTCCTATGCCCAGCATCTTGCAAGCTGGGGCTATGTCGTCTGCCTGCCGACGATTTCTAACCCCCTCATCAATCCCGAGCACGACAAGCGAGCCCGGCTGATGGTGGACGCGGCCCGCTGGGTTTCAGCCCGGGACACGATTGTCGGCGACCGTTTCTATCGCAAACTGGATCGTTGGAACTGGGGTTTTGCCGGCCATTCGATGGGCGGTGGGCTCTCGATGCTGGCCGCAGACCTTTTTGGCTTGGCCGATACGCTTCGGGCTGCAGTTGCGATTCACAGTCCGCAGACAGATCCGGCGACTCGTTCGGCAAACATCCGCGTGCCGAAGTTGGTTTTGGCCGGCGGGGTGGATAATACCGCGCCGTGGCGCGACGTGCGGCAAGCGTACTGGGATTCAGCTCCACCACCAGGTACGTTTGCAGTCATCCGTGGGGCAAATCACGGCTACGTGATGGACTACTCCTATTTCTGGGAGAACGGCGGAACTTCTCAGATTACGCGTGAGCAGCATCAGCTTATTATTCGCCGACACATGACCGCATATTTTGAGCGCTACCTGCAGGGTGATACTAGCAACTGGAACTTCCGCTACTGTTTTGGCGATTCGATCAAGGGACATCCTTCGATGGACTCGGTCGAGGTGCGCCTGCCACCGGTGGGAGCCGAAGAGCGGGCCGAAGCTGGACCCGGAGTGATGAAACTCAATCCGTCCGTAGTGCGCGGAATGCTACGAATAAGCAGAACAAAGGACACAGAATCCGAGATGGATTTGCTTGATCCGATTGGTCGCAGGGTTGTATCGCTCGTGCCTGGCGATAACGACGTAACCAGCATTCCCCCGGGCGTTTACTTCATGTGTCGGCCTGTACGCGGCGTCCCCAAAAACTTGGTTTCCCCCAGCAGGGTGGTGATAGCAAGATAACAGGAAACAGCATGAGTTAGGTGGTCTGCTTGTACCACCCATCCCGGTACGTCTGACCCGCACCTGGCTATCTATACCCGGAACTCTTGAACCATCAGCCTACGGTATCGGTGCAGCTATGTCGAAAACCTGGGTTCGGATGGTCGCCAGCACCTCCGGGTTCAGACCCCGTGCCGCCCACTTGTCCAACAGGACCTGTGCGGCAAGAGCAAAGCTGTTTCCAGAAACCTGACGCACGCGCGAGAGACGATACAACTGCCTGGCATAATCGAGATAAGGCACATACAGGGCAGTATGCACGCCAGCCTGGTTGAGCACCTGCCTGGTCTGCGCCTCCATCTCGCACACCTCGACCGTGGCTGCAACGTAGTGCTCCAGCATGCGTTGCCGCTTGGCGTCAAGTATCGCCTTCACCCTCTCGGTATCGTACTTCAGATCCCATGCCTCAATACGCTGTGTCATATCTGCCATGTTACTCACCTCCTTTCGGTTACTGGCAGCTCAAGACGTTCTCGGCAACCTACTCCCTGCCCTTATTCCCCTGTCTCTAATAAATGAGATGCATAGCGCGATCCAAATGTGACATCGTCCTGACCCGAGAACCGCAACCTTTGGGTCCATAATTGGTTAGGGTGAAAGACGCATGTGGCTCGCCATCGGATACCGGGGTCACCCAGTCACCCCGGGAGTGACTCTGGGTCTCAAGACCGGGCTCAGACGGAAACTCTGCCGGACCGTGAGCTCCGACTTGACCTGACACGTGAACTCCGGTCTCAGCCTTGACCTGAATCGGAAACTGAGTCGGCTATTCAGAACCCGCCTCAGACCAGAGCTAAACTTGAGACTCAGAGGAACACTCAGCCGGAACTTCAGACCTGGTCTCAGCCAACACGTCAGACGCCGACACAGGCTGAGGTTCAAGTTCCGACTCAGACAAGGATTGAGAACCAGAATCAACCTTGCTGTGAGTCGGCCGCTAAGCAGGCAAGTCCCGGCCAATATCCGCCTGCGCGCCCTCTGTCAATTCGCACCAAGCACGCCGTGGCCACTTCTCGATGACAGGCTGGACCCGGATTTCACCAGGATAAGATACCTGAGCTTGGCCGACACTCGGCCGGTCACCACCGGTCATCTGAAGGAAACTGGCAAGCGGACCAGATTGGACCGAACGCTAGCGGAGCCGCAATACCGGCAGTGCCGGTCCATGACCTGAATCAGCCAGAGAACAATAGTACACGCCCGCAGCCACCGGCTGACCCAAATTGTCAAGTCCGTCCCACAATGCGACATACGCTGGACGCTCCACGTTGGGCACCGAAAACGAACGTACCAGCCGGCCATCAGAAGAGTAGATTCTCAGCTCTGGGCAACCGGCGGTCGCTGGTACCTGGATAGCGGTCCGGCTGCGAAAAGGATTCGGACAAACCTCGAGCGCATGATGCAGAGTGCAGGGCATCAGGCCTCTTTCTACCTGTCCGACCATGGGATTCGTCGGATAGTGGTAGCCCATATCCAGAACTCCAACATCAAGTACTGAGTCAGTCCGCGTGGTCCACGAACGCAAGAGCGAGTCGAGATTCAACGGCGTCTTCATGTCCAGCGTGTCCCCAGCATCCACACACGGACTCTGCACCGGCTGGCCAGCCGCAGTCTGCGACAGATAGTACTCGCCGAGCCGACCAGAAACGAACAAGGGGTCTTGAGTGATGTCACCCGGGCCCATCGAGCAGCCGACAAGTGTATTGTTATAGTAGTCGTTGTACCGCGAGATAACTTCGCCGTTCTGGCTCGATGTGTAGTTGTAGATGGCTGAGCCTGAGGTTGCCTGGTTATTGGCAAAGACGTTGTTCTTCACATACGTGGTGCAGCGCATGTCCGAGTAGAGACCGCCACCGTTCGACCACATGTGCGGCCCCTCGCAGACGTTCCCGACAATGGTGTTATTGATGATTATCGGCCGGCAGTGTAGGTACAGTCTGATACCTGCACCGTACTTCCAAGCATCGGTCGCGCACCGGTTATTGACGATAAGGTTATTGAAGATGACCGGCTGCTGGTCCGAATCTACGAATATGCCTCCACCGTACGCCCGACAGGCGGTGCCGGTATCTGAGCACGCGACATTGGCCGCAATCGTATTCTGATAGATGAGCGCGTCCGCATCGCAGAACACGCCGGCCCCGTAGTTACGCGCACTATTGCGTAGGGTGTCGTGGTGGATATAGTTATAGCAGATTTCCGGGTAGGAACCAGGCCCGGCGCTGATGTACAGCCCTGCGCCGTAGTTCCAATTCTCAATCTCCTTAACACACCCGTCAATCTCATTACCGATGACAAGTGGACTGAAACCGGACGAGTAACTGGACAGGTACATACCTACGCCCCGGCACCGCGTCACCCGGTTGCCCCGGATGGTCGCACTGCCGGCACAGGAAATCCCGGCCGCACCACCTCCTGCGCTGTATCCGTTCTTGAAAGTAAAACCCCTCACCTCGGTTTCTCGGGTCAGGCCGGAAAAGCTCATCGTCAGGCACGTACCCGCGTACTGACCGTCAACCACGGTTGATTCTGGCCCGTCGGTCGAATACAACTTGATCCCATCGGTTGCAGGCCAGACGATCTGCTCGGCATAGACTCCAGGCTTCACGAGCACTGTATCGCCGGACCTGGCCAGTCCGAGCCCGGTCTGAATTGTTGCGGCCGAATCCGGCACCAGAATCACCCGGCCCAGCGTCAAGCCGACAAGCACAAACAGCATTATTCCTGTACTTCTCATTTTGCCTCCTCAGGTACTGTAGCACAATAACCCAGGTGTGGCACGCTGTCAAAACTCGAACCTTCGCTCCAGTACTCGCTTCTTCGCACCACTTGTGGAATACCTCCTCGGTCAGCAGCTTGACACAAGCCGCTCGCCCTACTACATTACTGCGTGGCAAAGACAAGAAGTGGAACAACTCGCCCCGAATTTCCTGTCACGCCTGATAACCCCTTCGGGATAGACCTCTCATCGGAGAAAGTCGGCGAATTCATGGCCAAGGAAACAGCGCAGAACACCGGGGCCCGGGTTGATGTGGAGTCGCCTATCAGGCTAGCCTGGGCTGACCCAGAGCATGGCATCTGGCTGTATCATGCCGACTGTCTCACGATGCTTGACCGAATTGCCGTTCGTTACCCGGAGGGGGTCTTTGACATGATTTTCGCCGACCCGCCCTACTTCCTCAGCAACGGTGGCATCACCTGCCACGCCGGCAGGATGGTCTCCGTAAACAAGGGTGACTGGGACAAGAGCAAAGGTCACGAGTCGAACCACAACTTCAACCTCGAGTGGCTCGGACGCTGCCAGCGCACGTTGAAATCGAATGGAACCATATGGGTTTCGGGCACTGCTCATGTAATCCACTCTGTCGGCTTCGCTATGCAGCAGTTAGGATATAGGCTTCTGAATGATATTGTCTGGGTAAAACCCAATCCGCCTCCCAATCTTTCTTGCCGCTATTTTACCCATGCCAGCGAGACTATCATCTGGGCTGCGAAGAACGAGAAAAGCAGACACTACTTCAACTACAAACTGCTCAGAGCGTTGAATAACGGCAAGCAGGTGAGAAGTGTTTGGACGTTTCCACCTCCTGAATCCGAGTACGTGTGGAACATCCTGCCGCCCAAGGCAGACGAGAAGAAGTGCGGAAAGCATCCGACGCAGAAACCTGTGGCATTGCTGGAGCGCATAATCCTCGCTTCAACCAGAGAAGGTGATTTGGTTCTTGATCCATTTCTTGGGTCGGGTACGACACTGGTGGCTGCCGGGCGACTCGGCCGCAAAGGATTGGGAATTGAACTGGAGCGGTCCTATGTTGAAGTTGCCATCAAGCGGCTTGAAGACATGAGGCAGGAGTTCGGCCTATTCGCAAAGCATCAGCCGCACCCCCGACAACAGTCTACTATGACGGTGGTGAAATGAGGATGGAGGCTTATGCCGGCACACTTGGAATCAGGAATCTAGACTCCGCACTTCAGCTATTCCTAGATACCCTGGTCGACACAAACCGCGACCACCGCTTCTTTGTGGACTGGGACAAAGTAGAACGTCAAGTCCTAGCACACAAGGTGGAACTCAACATACTGAACAGTCTCATCGGCAGCAGGAACTTTGACCGCGAACTTGAAGACATACTGACTAAGTACCCCCAAGTTATCTCTGCCATACCTGTTCTTCTGGCCCTGCGTGGGACTGACCTCAAGGTTATTGAGGATTTCCAGATCGAGGACTCTGATATAGCATACTACGACTTCACCCCCCGAAGATTGACCGGAGCCGAACGAGTTTCCTTTGTATCTCTTTTTGCCAAAACTGGGCTCGCTCGTTTCTTCCAAGAACTGAGCAGTCGCAGCATTCAGGATTACGCAATGGGCGTTGAAGTAGGGTTGGATACGCACGCACGCAAGAACCGGGGTGGCGCTGCCATGGAACTTGCTCTCAAACCGCTGGTGTATGCGCTGAGGTCAGACACAGTTGATGTCCTGTACCAAAAAAAGTTTGGCGCACTCAAGTACAGTCATGGCATTAACCCACCCAGCCCGCTAGCTGACAGGAAAGCCGATTTCTTGTTGGTGAGACGTGGCGGCCGGATGGTGAATATTGAGGTAAACTTCTACACCGGCACCGGCTCGAAGCCGCAGGAAATAGTAGATTCCTATATTCTGCGACAAGAGGAGTTGGCCAGGTACGGCATGGGATTCATCTGGGTCACGGACGGCCACGGCTGGCGCGGCCAGCGCAACCAGCTCAAGAAAGCTTTCAAGAAACTCAACTTCCTACTAAACCTGCACTTCTGCCGTAAGGGACTTCTTAGACGTGCTGTCCGGGATTTTTGATACGTATAGAAAGACAAAACTTGGCTTCATCAGGCTGGTGAAAATGCCGGCAGGAAGATGGTAAAGAGGGTGCCTTTGGCCGGGGTGCTTTCTATCTCAATCTTGCCGTGGTTGAGTTCGACAATGCGTCTGGGAAAGGGGCACAATGCTGATTGGGAGTTATGACAGGCGCACCGAAGATGATTCTGAACCTGGAGCACTGAACGCCAGGCGTAAATGAGAGCAGGGTTGAAAATTCGGTTGCCAAGGCCGAGATTTCAGGGTAGAGGACAACAGGGGCTCGTGTCTTGCCACTTGCTGGCAGATGATGGCCAGTCGTCGACAGATGTCTGCTTCGACCGCTTCCTTCCTCTTCTTACACTCCGACTCTCGACCCCTGGAATCCTTTCTCTGCTTGACCCGCGGCGGAATTGGAGTAGAAGTTAGGTGTGGAGAAAGACACCGGGTCGGCGCTAACGCCCCGCCGTGACGGAACTAAAGCCAGTAACCTTTCCACGAGATGTCAGGCAACCAGAAGGTGGTGGGGGATGATGAACGACCTAAGGCAGGAGATACAGAGGTTGGACTACAGGCCTAACCTGATTATTGACAAGGACAATCCGGTTCTCATTCAGAAGGCTTGGCGAGACCGCTATTCTGATGCCAGTCACTGGAAGGCGGGGTATGGTGGCCGAGCGTATCTGGCGCAGCCGTGGAGTGAGGACGCACTAACCTGGAACGTCTTTCGGACCCTTCAGAAGGCTGGCTCCGATGGGCTAGTTGCGATTCAAAAAGCCTGCGGGCTATCGGCGGTAGTTAGAACTGTGCTATTCTGGGGCTGTGACGTGGAATCAGGTTCAGAATGTCAGCAGTACCTGAGCTGCCTAATCCGAGCCTTCGACGGCCGCCACAGGGGGACCATGACTGAACCCGACCTGGTTGTCGTAACCGAAAACGAAGTTGCCTTCATAGAGTGTAAGCTCAACGTAAGCGGCAGGCTATCCCCTTGGCGGGCGCAAGGAAATGGCGCGGAGAAGAGGTTTAGGACGTACATCGAGTGTGGCTTTGGAGAGCTCAGCAGCATCGAGCGGTGGCGAGACGTGTATCAACTTCTGAGACAGTACGTCTATGCCCTAGGGATGTCTAAGCTGCTCCGTGTCAGGCCGATGGTAATCCCCTTGGTCAACGCGGAACATCTGGAGAGTCTGAATCCTTATTACGGTCCTTTGACCGAGTTCAACGAGAAGGTCTTCTTGCCGTTCGCTACTTGGCAAGGGGTCAGACAGACCGTTCTCGATACGTGTGCCGAAGACTTGTCGGCGACAATCTTGAGGAAGCTTGACGAAGCGCTGCAACCAAGACCATAACACGGGTCGGTTACACCTCCAAGAAAGACCTCTGCCATTGACTGCGCTCTTCCCTCCTGTTTTACCTGCAAGGTGCTTGGTCGGGCTGCAATCAAACCCGCCTAGCTTGGCCGCGGTCAGGCCGAGGGGTGTGCGGATAAGCGGATTGTGAAGGCAGTGCCTTTGCCTGACGTGCTTTCTGCTTCGATCTTGCCGTGGTTGAGTTCGACAATGCGTCTGGGAAAGGGGCACAATGCTGATTGGGAGTTATGACAGGCGCACCGAAGATGATTCTGAACCTGGAGC
>JBDRUN010000044.1 GCA_039801365.1 candidate division WOR-3 bacterium | reverse complement strand
CCCTTGGATTCTGGCGCTATGACATTGAGGCGAACCAGTGGGACAGCATGACCGGCGTGCCGCTGGGTAGATACAACAAGCGGGTCAAAGGCGGCACGGACATGGTGTTTGCGTCATACAAGGACACTGGCTGCGTGTACCTACTGAAGGGTTACAAGACCGAGTTCTACCGGTATAACCCAGTAGCTGGAAGATGGGACACCCTGCCAGAAGTGCCGTACGGAGCGAACAAGCAGAAGTACGACAAAGGCTCGTTTCTTGTGTATGACGGTGTGAACTATATCTATGCGCACCAGGCAAAGTACAACGACGGCACAAACCACTACATGTTCAAGTACGACCTCGGGACCGGGCAGTGGCAGACTGCGCCGTTGAAGGGCATGCCGCTTGCCGGGCTGCAGGGCGGCAGCACCAAGGACAAGAAGTCCAAGGACGGTGCTTCGGGTGCGTGGTATGATGGTGGTCTATATGCTCTGAAGGGCGGGAACACTCAGCACTTCTACCGCTATGCGCCAGAATCGAATAGCTGGGCCGAGCTGGAGACGGTGCCAGGCAACGGCAGTGCGGGCAGCAAGAAGTACGTGAAGGCTGGTGGTGACCTTGTTGCCTATGGTGGCGGCGCATTCTTCGCGCTCAAGGGCAACAAGACGTACGAGTTCTGGCGATACGTGCAAGGAACGCTTCAAGCCTCACGCCTCACGCCGCAAGCCCGTAGCGGAGTGCAGACAGGTAAGTCGGCAGTTAGTAGTTTGCAGTTAGCAATCAGCCCGAGCCCGATAACCGCCGGCTTTGTGACACTGCGCTACAGTCTACCCAAACCTGGACCCGTTAGCATCACTGTGTTCGACATTGCCGGTCGGGCGGTACTTCGTCAATTTGGTATCGGGAATCTGGTCTCTGGTATCACACTGGACCTTCGCAAGGTTCCAGCGGGCGTGTATCTCGTCCGGTTTGACGCGGACGGGCTCACGCAGACGCAGAAGCTCGTGGTGCAGAAATAGGACCGACAGGTCTAATCGGACCAATTCAGCCGGGGTGGCTTTGCGCCGCCCCGGCTGAAGTTTGGAGGATGGTCCAGCCCGCCATCATCAGGTCTTGCCCACAGGTCTTGCTCGAAGCCCGAACCCGACAGGCGAACTCTCTCGTCACCTTGCGCCTCGCGACGACAGCCGTTCTTCAGCCCAGAGATGACGGCCTAAGTTCCTCGGAAAACGCGGGTTGTGCCGGCCTACTACTACCAGCCCTTTGCATTGTCTCATTTCTATCTTCTTATCCTTACGGTGGTTACGATATTTTGGTTGCTGGCGGTCTTGCCTGACGCATTTGAGCCTGTCTGGCAGGGGGAGTGACTCCCCCACTCAGTCAGTATCCGAGTAGCGTGTTGAATCCGAGTCATAGCTTCACGATGAGGTGGAAGACTGGTCAAGGTCCTGATTAGTGAAAGAGATTGAGGCCTAACTGTCGCCAGAATCTGAGATTGGATCGGATTGCCAGAGGTAGTTAGAGCGGCTGGCAAAGAGGCTATGCCAGTGATTGTTCGAATCTTGTGCGCACAATCTGCCCGAGTTGTGCTATCAGAGTTCTTCTTGGGCAGTGCCATGGCCGGGTGTCTGACCTGTGGTGCGGACACCTGGTGTTTGGTGTTCTTATGCCGCTGCTCAGGTAAACCCCGGCTTGACATGAACCAAGTCATGTCTAGCCTACTAGTTGCCGATGAGAAGATTCTGCTTTGTTGCCGGTGTTGTACTAGTCGCATTCGCCGGGTGCGGCGGAAGGAAGGAGCCCGACTATTTTCCGCTGGTTGCGGGTGCACGGAAGTCAATGAGAATCATTACTCGGAGCGTTGAGAACGGCGATACGAGCGTTACAGTAGAAGTCAAGCCAGTCTCAGTAGTCATTGGTGAGAGGAAGCTGCCCGGAGTTGGCAAGGTATGGGTTGTCGAGACCCCGCACGATTCCGGGCCATCGAGTTATGCCTACTTTCGCCGGGAAAGGGACGCGATTGTCCAATTACTGCCAAGGAGAGGCAAGCCGGCTGCCGAGTTTTTGTTTCTTTCTTTGCCGCTGGCGAAGGGCAAGAGCTGGTTCGAATCAGACGCACGTCGGCAACGGTTCGAGGTCGTCGCCTGTGAGACGCTTGCGACCGAGGCCGGGGTGTTCCTGGACTGCTATAAGGTAGCGGTGCTTAGAGCGTATGCAGACTGGGCGATGCATCAGTGGTTCGCGCCCGGTGTCGGTCCGGTGAAGTGGGAGATCAGGTCGGTCTGGGAGAAGGATGGCGTAAGGCACGAGCAGTACCGGGTGGCCGAGCTCGTGAAATACGAGCAGCCCTAGAAACGTGGCCAGTGGGCCCAAAGAGCCGGGAAAGAAAAATCGGGTCTGATAACTTCAACCGTTGACATGCAGAGTTCTTTGGGTATATTTCACGGCTAGCGCCAGAAGGGCGCAGAGGGCAGACTGTAAGCCGCCCTGCACAAACGGACTGTTATGAGAGTGTGAGTTCGAGAGGTATTATTTTGTCTTGAAATGAGTTTGATAAGAGCATCGAAGAAGATACGAATCAAGCTGAAGGCTTATGACCACCGGGTCCTGGACCAGTCAGCCCGGGACATCGTTGACGTGGCAAAGCGGACCGGCGCACAGGTCTCCGGGCCGGTGCCGCTGCCCACGAAGCGTACGCTTTTTACCGTTCTGCGGTCACCGCATGTGGATAAGCGGTCGCGCGAGCAGTTTGAGCTGCGCGTTCATAAGCGGCTGATTGAGATCTCGAATGCCACCGCTGAGATGGTTGATGCCTTGATGAAGCTCGAAGTCCCGGCCGGTGTTGAGGTGGAGATAAAGTCCGCTTAAGGAAGTCAGATGTCGAACGTTGAGCAACGAGCTGAGAGCGGCCCGGCCCCAACCTGCGCGCTTCTGGGACGCAAGGGTGCGATGAGCCAGCTTTTTGATGAGCAAGGCCGGGCTGTGCCAGTCACCGCAATTGAGGTCGGTACTGATTGCGTTCTGGTCCGACGCCGGACTAAGGACGCTGACGGGTATGACGCGCTCCAGCTTGGGTTCGGCAAGGCAAACAAGAAGCGACTAACCAAGCCAAGGGCAGGCGTTTTCAAGCGGGCCGGGGTTTTGCCGGTGAGGCTGTTGCGTGAAGTCCGTCTGGGCGAGGCAGAGGCAAGTGCCTGCGCTGGACTCAAGCCGGGCCAGCATCTGACCGTGGATGCGTTCAAGCCCGGCGAGATAGTGCACGTTGTCGGCCGGACACGGGGTCGCGGTTTTGCTGGTGGGGTCGAGCGTTGGAATTGGTCAAGCGGACCAAGAAGCCACGGTTCAATGTCCCATCGCCGTACTGGCTCGGTTGGTGCCGGGTCATCGCCAGGGCGCGTGCTGCGTGGCCGGCATCTGCCCGGACACTACGGCAATGAGCAGGTCACGGTGAAAAACCTTAGGGTCGTGAAGGTTGAATCTGGACTGGGCCGTTTGTTCGTTACCGGCGCAATACCTGGTCCCAGGGGTGGAGTGGTGATTGTCAGGAAGAAGTCATGATTGACGTCCTGGGTGCTGATGGTGCTGTGAAAGGCAAGGTGGAATTGCCGGAGGCGGTGTTTGGTCAGCCGGTCCACTCGAGTCTGGTCTGGGAATCGGTGAAGGCGTTCCTTGCCAATCAGCGCCAGGGTACGGCCGCGACTAAGACCAGAGGCGAGGTGTCGGGTACCGGCAAGAAGCCTTATCGGCAGAAGCATACTGGCCGAGCTCGGCACGGGTCACGTCGGTCACCGATATTCGTCGGTGGCGGGATTGCCTGGGGGCCGAAGCCGCGGGACTACTCGCAGGCCATTCCGAAGAAGAAACGTCGTGCGGCCTTGGTTTCGGCACTGTCGGCCCGGCACGCCGAGGGAGGAATCGTCGTGGTCGAGGACTTTGAATTGAATCAACCGAAGACCAAGGAACTTGTAGGAATCCTGAAGGCGATGGGACTGGGCCCGGAAGGCACAAGCCCCAAGGCTCAAGCAAAGCAGGAGCAGCCGCCGGCCGAGGAGAAGGTCCTGACAGGTTCCTCCGAAGGACGGGCAGACGCGGAATCTGAGCGCGAGGCAGGGAGCAAAAGGGTTCTGCTTCTTGTTGGCGCCGCGTCTGAGAAGATTACGCGGGCAAGCCGCAACGTCCCGTGGCTAACGGTCATGCCGTCGGTGCTCTTGAATCCGTATGCGGTGCTAAGACACGAGAGAGTAGTATTCACACGGACCGGGCTGGAGAGGTTCCTGGCCGTTGCACAGAGGGCGTCATGACCGGGCCGATAGTGTTGGGCGCAGTGGTTACTGAGAAGGCTGAGCGACTCAAGGCTAACCAGAATCAGTACACATTCCGCGTTGCAGCCAAGGCCAATAAGATTGAGATTCGGCGCGCGGTTGAGCAGTTGTTCAAGGTGCATGTCGAGGACGTGAGGGTGATGAACATGCTCGGCAAGCAGCGTCGGATGGGGATGTTTGTGGGACGGCGGCCGAACTGGAAGAAAGCGGTCGTGACTGTGAAACAGGGCGAGCGCATCGAAGCACTGGAGCGCTAGTATGGGCATCAAGACGTATCGGCCGACAACACCGTCGAGGCGACACCGCACCGGCTACACGTTTGAGGAGATTACCAGAACTGAGCCGCACTGGCCGTTGGTCAGACCTTTGCACAAGACCGGCGGCCGGAATAATCAGGGGCGGTTGACAGTAAAGTGCCGAGGCGGTGGTGAGAAGCGTCACTATCGCCTGATTGATTTCCGGCGGACCAAGCGCGGGGTGTGGGGCGAGGTGGTGTCGGTTGAGTACGACCCGAATCGTTCAGCCCGGATTGCGCTGGTAAAATACGCAGACGGCGAGTATCGCTACATTCTACATGCCGACGGTATGGCAGTCGGTGACCAGGTTGCAGCCGGCACCGGCTTGCCGATGAGACCAGGTAATGCGATGCCGCTTTCCGAAATACCGGCCGGAGTGGAGATTCACAATCTGCAGCTCTACCCGGGCGGCAAGTCGTTTCTTGTGCGGTCGGCCGGGACTTCGGCCCAGCTCTTGGCAAAAGAGGAAAAGTGGGGTGTGGTGCGGCTGCCGTCCGGTGAGATAAGGAAATTCGACCTGGGGTGTTTTGCGACCATCGGCAAGGTGTCCAATGCCGAGCATAAGGATATCTCCATCGGCAGTGCGGGTCGGGCACGACATATGGGCCGGCGGCCACGGGTCAGGGCCGTGGCAATGAATCCGATTGACCATCCGATGGGTGGCGGCGAGGGCAAGTCGTCGGGCGGCCGACATCCATGCTCGGAGTCCGGGTTTCCAGCCAAGGGTGCCAAGACTCGCAACCGCAGGAAGAAATCGAGCCGGTTGATTCTACAGCGGAGAAAGCGGTAATGGGACGTTCCATAAGCAAAGGGCCGTACATTGACGAGAAACTTTTCCGCAAGGTGCGGCAGATGGCCGAGTCGGGTGAGAAAAGGACCATCAAGACCTACGCCCGGCGCAGTGTGATTCCGCCCGAGTTCGTTGGTTTCACCCTGGCTGTCCACGCCGGGAACCGGTTCGTACCGGTATATATCACTGAGCGGATGGTCGGACACAAGCTGGGCGAGTTCGCACCGACAAGGATATTTCGCGCTCACTCTGGGCCGAGAAAGAAAGTGGAAGAGCAGACTACATGATGATGCTGAAGTTGAACAGGCAGGTCGCGGAGTAGTCTATGGAAGCACGTGCAGTCAGCCGGTTTCAGCGTGGTTCAGCTAAGAAGCTCCGGCTGGTATGTGAGCTCATCCGCGGTAAGGATGTGCCCACCGCACTCCGGACTCTCATCTATCTGCCCAAGCCGACAAAAGCACCGGTGCTGAAGACCTTGCGTTCCGCCGTTGCCAACGCTGTTTCCATGGCCGGTAAGGCGAAGCTACGGGAAGAGGACTTGGTCGTGACCGACGTCAGGGCCGATCAGGGACCGGTGATGAAACGCTGGCAACCCGGTCCGCGCGGGATGGCAACGATTATCCGGAAACGGTCGGTGCACGTGACGGTGAGCGTGGCGACGAGGAAGGGAGTGAAGGTTTAGACGATGGGCCAGAAGACGCACCCGTTGGGTTTCAGGCTGGGGATTACCAAGAGCTGGAAGTCGGCCTGGTTCGACAGGAAAAACTACCGGAACTTCCTGCATGAAGACCTCCAGATAAGGCGTTACATCGAGGCCAAGCTGTCCGAGGCGATGATCTCTAACATTGAAATTCGGCGCGTGGCGAACCGGACGACAATCACTGTCTATACCGCCCGGCCAGGCATGGTGTTCGGCGCACGGCGGCAGAACCTTGAGCTATTGCGTGAGGAAGTGAAGCGGCTCATCGGACACGGCGACGTACAGATTTTGGTTGAGGTCGTGCGGGTGCCGGAGCTCGAGGCCAAGCTTGTTGCCGAGAGCGTGGCCCGACAATTGGAACAGCGGGTGGCCCACCGCCGGGCGATGAAGCGGGCCGTGACCCAGGCCCTGAGACTGGGTGCGCTTGGAATCAAGGTCATGGTCGGCGGCCGGCTCGGTGGTCGCGAAATTGCCCGCAGCGAGTGGTACCGCGAGGGCCGAGTACCGTTGCATACCCTGAAGGCTGATATTGACTACGCCGTTGATGTAGCAAAGACGATCGCCGGCACGGTTGGTGTCAAGGTTTGGATTTACAAGGGCGACATCACCCCGGCCGTGAAGACATGACGATGACGTGCGAGATGATGCCCGACTTCGGACTGCGGTGTCGAGCCGGCAGCGTAGAGCTTAGGACGGAGTGCACGTCATGCTGATGCCCAAGCGTGTTAAGTACCGTAAAGCCCAGCGAGGCCGGCGCAGCGGTAAAGCGACCGCGGCCAACCGGGTTGACTTTGGCGAATATGGCCTCATGGCGCTTGAGCCATCGTGGATTACGGCCCGGCAGATTGAGGCGGCCCGGCTCTGCCTAGCCAAGGTGTTGAAGCGGGCCGGCAAGCTTTGGATAAGGATTTTCCCGGACAAACCGGTGACCAAGAAGGCGGCCGAGTCCAGGATGGGCAAGGGTAAGGGCTCACCTGAGTTCTGGGTCGCGGTGGTCAAGCCCGGTACCGTGATGTTTGAACTCGGCGGCCTGACCAAGGCTGAGGCGCGGCTCGGGCTGCGTTTAGCCGCAAGCAAGATGCCGTGCCGGACTCGGTTCGTAACCAGGCAGGAGATGACGTATGAGGGCTTCTGAGCTGCGCGAACTTGGGACTGAGGAACTCGAACGCAGGCTGACCGAGTTACGCGACGAACTCTTCAAGCTCAATTTGCGCAAGGCAAGTGAGCAGTTGCCCAATCCGCTGCGACTCCGGATGCTGCGCCGAGACATCGCCCGCTGTCTGACCGTGCTTCGAGAGAAGCGGGCGGCCATAGAACACGGGGTGAAGAAAGATGGATAGGAAGCGCCGGACGGTTATTGGCACGGTGAAGTCCGCAGCGATGCAGAAGACGGTCGTGGTGCTCGTTGACCGGCTGGAAATGCACCCGAAATACAAGAAGTACGTGAGACGCAGGACCAAGCTTTACGCGCACGATGAGCAGGATCAGTGTGAGCCCGGTGACCGCGTACTCCTGATGGAGACGCGGCCTTTGTCCCGGCTCAAGCGCTGGCGGGTGGTGAAGAAGGTATGATTCAGGAATACAGCCGGTTGGTGGTTGCAGACAATTCGGGGGCCCGGGTCGCGATGGTCATCAAGATCTACGGCGGGTCAAAGCGCAAGTTTGGTACGCTTGGCGATACGGTCTTTGTGACGGTCAAGGATGCGATTCCGTCCGGCCCGATAAAGCCCGGGGACAAGGCACGCGCTGTGGTTGTAAGAACTCGCAAGGAGTTTCGTCGGCCGGACGGGAGCTATGTGCGGTTTGATGACAATGCCTGCGTGCTGGTGGATGAAAAAGGTGAGCCCAAGGGTACCCGGGTCTTCGGGCCGGTGGCACGCGAGCTGCGCGACCGCAAGTTTACGAAGATTGTATCACTGGCTGCTGAGGTGGTATAGTGAATCTGCGCAAGGGTGACCTGGTTGAAGTTCTGGTCGGTGAGGAGCGGGGCCGGCGGGGCAAGATTCTGCGGGTTGAGAAGGAGAAGATGACCGGCCGCGTGAGAGTCATCGTTGACGGGCTCAACCTCGCGAAGAAACACCAGCGGCCACAGGGTACCACCAAGCCGGGCGGGATAATTGATCTGCCGATACCTTTTGATGTCTCTAACCTCGTGCTTCTGTGCCCGAAGTGCGGTAGGAAGACAAAGGTCAGGCGCGAACCGCACGAAGGCCGACGGGTCAGAATCTGCCGCAAGTGTGACGAGATAATTGACGCATGATACCAAGGCTCAAAGAGCAGTACCTAAAGAAGATTGTGCCGGCACTCACCAAACAGTTTGGGTATCGTAACCCCCATCAGGTGCCGCGACTCGTCAAGGTTGTGGTGAATGTGACAACCAAGGATGCAGTCGCTGACGCGAAGGTGCTCGACACAATTGCCGAGGACCTAGCGATGATTACCGGTCAGAAACCGGCACGTACGCTTGCCAAGCGCGCAATTTCCGCGTTCAAGATTAGGAAAGGAATGCCGCTCGGGCTTAAGGTGACTTTGCGCGGGGCCCGGATGTACGAGTTCATTGACCGGTTCTTCAACTTCGCCGTGCCGAAAATCCGCGATTTTCAGGGGTTCTCACCCGACGCATTCGATGGCCGCGGCGGCTACAGCCTGGGGCTGTCCGAGCAGTTGATTTTCCCAGAAATCGAGGCGGCCAAGGTGAAGAAGGTGACCGGCATGAACATCACATTTCATACCAATGCCCGGCACGACGACGAAGCGCGAGCACTCCTTGCCGCGCTTGGGTTGCCCTTTAGGAGGAAATAGGGAATGGCGCGACTGGGACTGATCGTTAAATCCAAGCGTATGCCCAAGTATAAGGTGCGCAAACACAGCCGATGCCAGCGGTGCTTCCGGCCGCGCGCAGTTTACCGTAAGTTCGGACTTTGTCGGCTTTGCTTCCGTGAACTGGCGCTGCGCGGCGAACTGCCGGGCGTGCGTAAAGCGACTTGGTAGGAGGAGCTGAAGTGGACCCGATTGCTGATTTTCTGACCAGAATTCGGAACGGTCTGAGTGTCAGACGCAAGGAAGTGCGGGTCCCGTTCTCCAAGATGAAGCACGAGATTGCCCGGATTCTTCTGGAGGAGGGCTATATTTCGAACTTCCAGGTTGACGGGGAGGGCACGAAGAAGATGCTCCTTGTCACGCTCAAGTACAACGAAGACGGTAGCTCGGTAATCCGGGGCCTGGAGCGAGTCTCTCGACAGAGTCGCCGGGTTTACGTCAGCGCTGATTCGATACCGCAGGTACTGGGCGGACTCGGGCTTGCGGTGCTTTCTACCTCGCGTGGTATTATGACCGGCCGCGAGGCCGAGCGTGAACGTATTGGCGGAGAACTGGTCTGCAAGGTCTGGTAGCGATGGCAAAGGTATATCGGCCGCTGGGAATTCCGGACGGGGTACAGGTCAAGGTGGATGTTGGTTCTGTGACCGTTACGGGTAAGCTCGGTTCGATTGTCGTCCCAGTCCTACCCGGGCTGAGTGTGAAGGTCGAAACCAGACAGCTTGTTGTAGAACCTGGACCTGGGGCTGAGCGGGCTCATGTCGGCACGCTGCGTTCACATCTGAGTAACGCAATGGTCGGGGTAGTTTCTGGTTTCGAGCGCGTGCTCCAGGTTCGTGGTATGGGATATCGGGTACAGAAGACTAAGGAAGGAGTCCAGATTCAGTGTGGTTTCTCGCATCCGGTTGATGTTGTTGCGCCGCCGGGTATCACATTTGAAGTCACCCAGGCGCCGAACCCGGACGACACCAAGCAACAAATGTTTGAAATAACGGTCAAGGGTGTTGACCGGCACGCGGTTGGTCAAATTGCGGCACAGATTCGCGCCATCAAACCGCCGGACCCATACCGTGGCAAAGGAATAAGATACCGGGACGAATACGTGAGGAAGAAGGCCGGCAAGCGGGCGGTCGGTGCCGAGCAGGCCTAACGGTTTTCGAAGCCATTCAGAGTGCGGCCGCGGGCCGCACCTTCTTTTTGGCAAGGAGCACTACAGGCTGACTGATAGCACTCAACCAGACTACTAGCTCGGCGCCTACCCGGTAGGTGGAATCCCGCTGCGACGGTGCAACGGTACAATGTAGTGTTGTGGTTTGGGTAAGGTCTGTTTGAGACTTGGCTTTTTAGGAAGGGACATACTTGTGCTCACAAGGGGTGGAAGGGCCAAAAAAGCGGGGTAGAATTGTGGCGTGGGTGGCGACCAGATGTCGGTTAGAAGTCAGAATGGTGAACCACGCCTGCGAGTCGGCACAAGCGGGTTCTCATTCGCTGACTGGGTTGGGCCAGTGTATCCGAAGAACCTGCCCAGAGCAATGATGCTTGAGTACTATGAGCAGGTGCTTGGTTTCGACACGGTCGAGCTGAACTTTACTTACTACTCAATGCCGAAGCTGCATACGATGGAGTCACTGGTCAAGCGAACCCGGGACAACTTCCGTTTTGTCGTCCGCTCACACAGAGAGATGACTCACGACATCTGGGAGGAGGGAGGAGAGAGCAATGTCGAATGCCCGATACCAGATACCGGAAGCCAGAGTGCCCGAGCGAATACAAGGTCACGAGCAGAAGGCGTACGAATGCCAGCGAGTCGAGGGCGGGGTAGAATGAAGGATTTGAGTATGGTATTCAGACAGTTTCGGGAAGGCTTGGTGCCACTTATGGCTTCCGGGAAGCTTGGGTGTGTCTTGGTGCAACTGCCGTCCTTCTTCTGGCCAAGCCCGGACAGCCGCGATTACCTGGCTAGGCTACGGGAGCGGTTGCCTGGTGTGCCGGTGGTTGTGGAGTTTCGGAATAAGGCATGGGTGCGGGACAGTACCTATCGGACCCTTACTGAGATAGGCATCGGCTACTGTGTCGTGGATGAGCCGCAACTGCCCAGACTAATGCCTTTTGACCCTAGGCGCACCTCGGATATTGCCTATTTCAGATTTCACGGAAGAAACCGACACTGGTTCAAGGCTTCACGGGAAGAACGGTACAACTACCTATACTCCAGGGATGAGCTTGCGGACTTTGTTGAACCGCTTGAGGCTACAATCAGCGGTGCACGGCAGGCGTTTGCTTTCTTCAATAATTGCCATGCCGGCGCGGCAGCTAGAAACGCAGTGATGATGAAGCAGCTTCTTGGACTCGTCGGGCAGCTCAGTCCGGAGCAGGAGCGCCTGGTGAACGGTCCTGCTGAGGCCGGTCCGGATGAACCGGAGCTACCGCTCGCCTGAGGGGGATGTTCCTTGGTGA
The DNA here is from genome assembly GCA_039801365.1 of candidate division WOR-3 bacterium. Taxonomy (NCBI): domain Bacteria; kingdom Pseudomonadati; phylum Caldifarciminota; species Caldifarciminota bacterium. The sequence goes on along the minus strand of JBDRUN010000044.1, from coordinate 8,114 downwards.
GACTGGCACGCTGGTGGCTTGACTTTGTGAGGAGGTTCAATATTCTCTGGCCTGCATGAAAGTCAATCTTGCCGGGTATAACGTCGAGCACGAGCTGGTTCAAGAGCTTTCTTTTCCCGCGACCCCGGAGACGTTTTCGGCAGCTTATGCACGGGTAAGCCGCAGTACGAAGTCGGTCGAGGAGCTCAGGCGTGAGGCGCGTAAGGAGGTGCACCGGTCTCGTCGGTCAAACCAGACGATAGTGTTTGACATGGGCCACCACTCTATTGCCGAGCACGCAGTGTTCAACTTCGACATTTCCGGCATTTCCCGGCTCGCAGCTGAAATACTCGAGCACCACCGTCTGAATTCCTACACTGAACGGTCTCAGCGCTACGTCACTGTGGATGATGGTTTTACCGTGCCGGCTGAGCTTGACGACCAAGAGCTACGCGACGAGTTTGTGGCGACGGTGAGGCTGCAGTACCGCTACTACCATCTGCTGTGCGACCGACTGCAGCAGTATCTTAAGGAGAAACACCCTTCACTTGCGGCAGACCCGATAGCGATCGAGAATGCGGCGAAGGAAGACGCACGTTATGTTACCTCGCTTGCCACTCAGACCCAGCTTGGGATGACGGTAAATGCCCGTAACCTAGAGCTTATTGTGCGACGGCTTGCGGCCGCAGATTTGGCGGAGGCAAGGCAGCTTGGGGCCGAGTTGTACCGACAGGCGGTCGCAGTAGCACCGTCCCTTTTGGTTTTCACCGGGCCGACCGATTATGAGAGCACGACGCGCGCGCGGCTACGCGACTATGCAACGAGCTTCATGGTACCGGCATTTCCAAGGCGGCCTAAGAACTTTATTGCCCATTCAGCCTCCGACGTTACCCTTGTTGACTACACGCCGAACGCGGATAACAAACTGCTTGCTGCTCTGCTGCACTCTCATTCCGGGGTCTCGTTTGCCGAGTGCTTGAGCCGGATAGAGCGTCAGACTCTTGCGCGAAAGAAAGAGATATTCAAGCAGGCAATGCAGGATTTGCAGTCGTATGATGCGGTGCTGAGGGAGTTTGAGCACCTCTATGTTACATTTGAACTCATAATCTCCGCATCGGCGTTTGCCCAGCTCAAGCGTCACCGGCTGATGACCGTCACCTGCCAACCGTACAATCCGAACGTTGGATGGACGATACCGGTTTCGGTTGCCGAAATAAAGGAACACAAGAACTTCAAGGAGATTCTCGCCCGGACCGAAGATACTTACAGCAAGATAGCCGGCCATAGCCCGGCCGCGGCGCAGTATGTCCTGACAAATGCTCATCAGCGACGAGTACTCGTAACAGTCAATGCGAGAGAGCTTTATCATATCGCACGATTGAGGGAGGATATGAGCGCCCAATGGGACATTAGGGATATCGCCAACCGGATGGTCGAGCAGGCGAGGCATGTTATGCCGCTAACGCTTGCTCTGGCATCGGGTAAGGACACGTATCCCAAAGCTTATGAGGAACTGTTCGGTCGCCTGCCCGATGTGCTCAAGCCAGAACTACCAAGGCCAAGGCCGTTAGTGGTCGAGTCAGTACAAACTAGCATGGTCGTCGGTAAGGAAACATTTGCTGAATCTATTGAAAATGAGGATGTTACAGCTCAAGCCCGTATCACAGCCAAGGCCGACCAGCGTTCAGGAAAGGACACCAAGTCCTCGAGACGTAAACGAAAGAGCAAAAGGGGTAGTTAGACATGCATGTCAGCACTCTGAAAGAACTCAAGGATGCGGTAAAGCAGCAGGTTGACGAGATAACGGTGTCGGACCCGGTCCTGGCCTATAGGGTCAAGGCCTGGAACACCGTCCGCACAGTAGCTAACATATTGGTATTTATCATACTTGGCTTGGCACTGTTTGCCTGGGCTGACCCGCTGCATTGGACGTTCCTGAAGACAGATGCTGCGAGATTGGTAAGGCAGATAATGCTCGGGCTGGGTTTGGTCCTGTTGTTCCTTGAGTACGTTATCCCTGTTGTACGACTTTACAAGCCTGTTAGCCAGGGCGCCGGGGTGTTGAAGCTCGTTCCGCGCAGGCGTAAGTAGTCTAATATCAAAATCTTACTAGAATAGACCCAATTCCGGGGCGGGCTGCGCTTAGGTACGACTTGACAAGGCGGCCGGAAATGGGCCATAATTGAAACAATGCGCAAGTGGCCAGTAGGCCTCATAATAGTTGCCTTGGGCTGTCTCGGTCCAAGGGTGCAGACAACCGCGGTGAGTACCAGGTTGGAGCCGCCGGATTGGTTGTTTGAGAATCCTGGGCCGCCGCCTGGCATACCTGAGGCCCGGTACCTTGGCAAGTTCAAGACGACCTTTTACTGGATAGTTGAGGAAAAGGATTACCCTGACACGAAACAGGTCCCCCTGTATGATACAAGGGGCAACTTGGTCGGAAGGTTCTCAAGGGAATTTGTCGAGGACTTCAAGGTCGAGGCCGCGGGAAGGCTGAGGGATGGCAGGAACATAAGCTGGCTGAAGAAGGCCGGCCGGGTGCAGGTGGACAGTCAGTTTGCTGGGATCAACGGGTATAAGCTTACAGAACTTAAGTCAATCGCGGTTGACCCTAGGGTTGTGCCAATTGGTGCCATGGTTTACATTCCGCAGGCCGAGAACGTGGTGGTCAATGGCCGGCGACTCAACGGCGTTTTTCGGGCCCACGACATTGGTAGTGCAGTCAAGGGAAAACACGTTGACATATTTGTAGGCTCAAAGGACAATATCGAAGCATTCCGCTCAGCGGGGATAATTAGTGCCGGTAGCGTCGACGTTTACCTCCTCGAATAGTAGTTGTTTGCGGCGGTCTGGATACGCGGCCGCCATCTGTTGCATCATTCGCCCTAGCTTCTCGAACCACCATTCGCGGTATAACTGAGCCAGGGTTATAACCCTGACCCGGGTCGCGGCCATCCACTCGAGCAGTCTCTCAAAGTCGGCCAGGTTCCATTCAGTGAATGAAGACGGACTGGCTACAATCTGATGCAGGAGCAGGATTGTGGTACGACGTCTGGCAATGGTGCGCTTGACGTCGGCCAGATTGGTCTCCCGGCGCAGCTCCAGGGTCGGTAGCCGATAGGGCTCCAACCAGAGGTTCGGCTCACCCGGTACAACGGCCCGGCCCAGCCGGTATCCGGCCTGCTTGGTCATGCGACGGATCCGGGTATTCATATCGCCGTAAGGGTAGACAAAGGTTATGACCTCAGTGCCGAACAGAGACTCGAGGACCTGTTTTGACTGGCTGATTTCGGTCCAGGCCTTGGTGCTGTCGAGTCTAGTCAGGAATGGGTGAGACATGCTGTGGCTTGCGACTTCGATGCCGCAGGAGTCAATGAGTTCCTGGACTTCTGCTTGGTTCATGAACCTTGCCGCGGGCCGGTACGAGGGCCGTTTGCCTGGGCCGACGTAGTCCACAATAAGGGCGAGGGTCATCGTCATTCGGTACTTGCGCAGTAATGGGTAGATGTTGGTGAACACCGAATGGTAGCCATCGTCAACCGAGAAGACAACGGTATGGCTGGAAAGATTGGGTATGCTCTCAGCCGCAGAACCGGGGCTTTCCGAAGTTAGGTTCTGGCCTGGAAGCAGTGCGAGTACCAGGGTTACAAGGGGAAACACCTAGATGGAATTCTACCTCGGCCGGACTCGTTGACAAGAGATGCGGCACGGATACGCTGTAAATAATGCGGATTGCACTTGCCCAGTTGAATCCAATTGTCGGCGATATCGAGAACAACCTAGCGCTTCTTGAGCAGACGCTTGTGCAGGTATCAGCAGAGCGACCGGACCTCGTGGTGTTCCCAGAGCTGTTCCTAGTCGGCTATCCACCGCTTGACCTTCTGGAGCGCGGCTGGTTCATTGCCCGGCAGGGAGAAGCACTGGAACAGGTTGCCAGGATTTCAAGAAAGTTCTCCAAGACCGGGATTCTGCTCGGGGCTGCGGTTCGGACAGGACTCGCCATTGGCAAGCCCCTGTACAATGCGGCGGTGCTATTCCTCGGTGGGAATAGGCTCCTCTCTCAGCCGAAGACTCTGCTGCCGACATACGATGTGTTCGACGAACTGCGCTACTTCGAGCCGGCACCGTGTATCCAGACCGTAAGACTCGGCAACGAGATTTTGGGCATATCGGTCTGTGAGGATGCGTGGAACGGGCCACCGGGCAACAATGACCGATCGCCAATAGCCGATGACCGGTTTCGTAGGCCATATGACCGCAACCCGGTTGCGGAACTGGCCGAGGCCGGTGCTTCGTTGCTTGTGACAATCGCAGCCTCGCCGTTCTGGATCGGGAAGGAAGAGCTGCGATACAGTCTGATTTCCAGCCACGCCAGGAGGCACGGACTACCCTTCGTGTTCCTGAACCAGGTTGGTGCGAACGACGAGCTTGTGTTCGATGGCCGGAGTATGGCGTTAGACGCTCAGGGCGAGCCGATTCTTGTGATGGAACCTTTCACTGAGCAGGTTGCGATCGTTGACACCACGGCAAAGGGAAGGCCGGAGAACTTTAGACCGTTGGGTAGGGTTGAATCAGTGTACCGGACTTTGGTTCTCGGCGTTAGGGACTATGCCCGTAAGTGTGGGTTCAAGCAGGCGGTGCTCGGACTTTCCGGCGGGATTGACTCTGCGGTTGCGTGCTGCATTACAGTTGCGGCGCTCGGTCCGAACAACGTGCTTGGCGTGACCATGCCCTCGGAATATTCATCCAAGGGCAGTGTGGATGACTCAAGGCGGCTTGCCGCTAATCTTGGCATCAGGTTCCTAGAGATTCCAATTGCCGATGTCTATCATAGCTATCTGCGGGCTGTGGGTCCATGGCTTACGGCGCATAGCTCGCAGGTAGCGGACCCGGGCGCCGTCAACCTTCAGTCGTCGGTCTTCGTCAGTCTGGCCGAAGAGAACATCCAGGCCCGGGTCAGGGGTAACATTCTGATGGCGTTGTCGAACAAGTTCGGTCACCTTGTCATAACCACAGGAAACAAGAGTGAGCTTGCTGTCGGGTACTGCACCCTGTATGGTGATATGAGCGGCGGGCTCGCAGTGCTGGCCGACGTGCCTAAAACGATGGTCTATGAACTGGCGCGTTACATCAACCGGGAGCGGGAACTAATACCGCGCGCGACCATCGAGAAAGCGCCTTCAGCCGAACTGCGGCCCAATCAGACCGATCAGGACACGCTTCCGCCGTATGAGATTCTGGACGAGATCTTAGCCCGGTACTTGGAGCAGGACCAGTCGGTAGAGGAGATTGTTGCGGCCGGGCTTGAGAAGAAGACGGTTGAATGGGTTGTGACTGCGGTGCGCAAGAGCGAGTATAAACGCCGTCAGGCCGCACCGGGCATCAAGGTTACCACCAAGGCATTCGGCGCGGGCCGCCGGATGCCGGTTGCAGCAAAGTACTGACTTCGGTCGCGCCCAAGTCAGGGGTGGCCGTTTAGCACCGTCAGGAATGATTGTGTCAACTATTGTGCCCGTATTGGCAACCCTCGAGTCCTTGACTGTCCGACAGTTTCCGTGCAAGCTATCACTATGTCACCGATGGTGAAGCCAGGCTCGGGTAGCAAGGCAGCTCCGCCGGCTGACGATACCAGTCTGACACGTGTGCGGCCGACAGTCACCCAGCGTCTGTCTGAGGAAATCGAGGCTCGCCTGGAGCTGGCGAGGGAGGCATACCGGTATGACTTAGCAGCGGCGCGTGTCCACGCGTCGGACGCACTTAGGCTTGCGCAGGCTGGGGGCAAGTTCGCGGAGATGGCGCGGGCAGCCAACCTGATATCTGATGTGTGCTGGCACATGGGTGAAGTTGGCCGGGCACTGGAGTACGGACAGCTGGCGCTGGACTCAGCCCGGACAGCCAAGGACAGGTCTCTGGAAGCGGCTTGTCTCACCACGCTGGGCATGGTGACATCGCTGATGGGTGACTTGGACCGCGCCGAGGAACTCCTGAACCAGTCTCTGATACTGAGCCAGGCTGAGAGGGATGACCAGGCTAGCGCCACCACACTGGCAATGCTTAGTAGTCTGTTGCTTCAGCGAAGTAACTTTGCAGGCGCTATGAGTTGCGGTCAACGCAGCTTGGAGTTGTTTGTGAAGCTGGGCGACACCTATCGGGCCGGTGCAGCGCGGTTGAAGATAGGTACTATCTACGCCACTCAGGGAGACTGGAATACCGCATCAGACTATCTATCACGGGCCCTAGTTGAGGCAGAGTTGAGCGGTAGTCTAGTTAACAGTCTGGTCTGCCGCGATAACTTAGGTGAAGCCTACTTCAGACTGGGTAAATTTGAGGAGGCAAGAACTCAACTCGAAGCGGCACTGCAACAGTCAGAGGCAACCTCAGATATGGGTGCCAAGTCGGACATACTGGGAAACCTCGGTGAGCTACATTTCCGCCAAGGCAAACTGGCGCTGGCGCGGGACTGCTATGAGCAGAATATTAGAATGGCGCTACAGATGGAGAATATCCCTGAACTGCTCGAGGGCTACTGCAGAATGGCTGAGTTGCAGTTGGCGCTGGGCGAGGTCAGTGATGCCGAACAGACTGTTCACCAGGCAATGGAACTTGCGGATAGGCCTGGGCTACGGATTGAAGCAGCGCGAGTCTGGCGGATGATGGGTAACCTGTGTGTAGCCAAAGGTTGCTGCAAAGAGGCTATCGGGTGGTACCGAAAGTCAATAAGCTCCCTGGACGATATCGGGTGTAACTATGAACTCGGTCGCGTGCACCTTGACTGCGGCCGAGCGCTTACCGAGTTAGGCAGGATAGTGTCCGCCCACAAGCATCTTCATCGGGCTGAGGAGATATTCCAAAGTCTCGGCACCCCACAAGAACAGGATGCGGTGACAGCCGCCCTTCTTCTGGGGTCGCCTGGGAACCGGCCGGTGCTACTGCTCAACCGGTTGAGCGGCATTTGCCTCAGGGCCAATACTTTCGAGGAACTGGCCATGGGCGTCCTCCGGCAACTCAGCGTGGTGCTTGGGTTCGATTCGGGTAAGATAGTTGACGATGCCGGTCGGACGTTCGCGTTTGGTAACACAGGTTCTGATGACTCGTTGGTCCATCGGCAAAAGGACCGACTGGAAGTGACGCAGTCAAGCGTCTATTGTCCCTTCGGAAAACCTGGAAGGGAACAGAGTTTTCTCTACTTGAGATGGGCTACCAAGGTGCCACTCCGAGCGGATAGGATGCTCTGGCGTGCAGTTGGGAACGTTATTGCTGTCGGATGGGAGCGGCTTTCCAGTCTAAGCGCACCGGAAATGACAAGGACAGATTCTGTGGTGTCTGGGCAGACGGTTGTAGGTGCAGAAACAAGTCTGAAAGATGTTGTCGCGGTAGTTCGCAATGTCGCACCAACTAGGGCGTGCGTGCTTATTCGGGGCGAGAGTGGAACCGGCAAGGAGCTCATTGCCCGGCTGATTCACAGTCAGAGTAAACGGGCCGACAAGCCATTTGTCGCGATCAACTGCGCCGCGATACCCGAAGGGCTGCTTGAGAGTGAATTGTTCGGTATCGAGAAAGGGACTGCAACCGGGGTGACTGAACGGAAGGGGAAACTTGAGCTCGCCGATACCGGCACGGTCTTCCTTGACGAAATCGGCGACATGAGTCTCACTCTACAGGCTAAGTTACTGCGTGTGCTTGAGGAACGTGAGTTCGAACGAGTGGGCGGTCGAACACCGATCAGGGTTGACATCCGGGTAATTGCTGCAACGAATAAGAATCTGGAGAGAGCAATCACCGAAGGTCGGTTTAGGGAAGACCTGTATTACCGGTTGAACGTCGTGTCGGTTAATCTGCCTCCTCTACGCGAACGCAAGGAAGATATCCCGCGCTTGGTGGCTCATTTTGTCGGAACCCTATCCCGGGAACACGGGCTCCAGTCTAAGCAGATTTCTCAGGTGACAATGGCGAGACTCTGTTCCTATGACTGGCCGGGCAATATCCGCGAACTCAGGAATGCAGTTGAGAGGATTGTGATTCTCGGTGAGGCTGACGCCGCTATTCCAGCTATCGCAGCCTATGAAACGGCCGGCACACAGTCTGCTGCGACCTGCTCGCTCAACGGCCTGAAGCGTGGATTTCCTGATCAGGAA
>JBDRUN010000043.1 GCA_039801365.1 candidate division WOR-3 bacterium | reverse complement strand
TTCTTTCAGTTTCGTCTCGTGCAGCAACGTTTTCACGCTTCCTCGCAACGCAAGCCAGTCTCTTGGCGGAATGCCAGCCGACTTTGCGGCCGCCCTCAGGGGGTCACCATGTACCTGGGCTAGAGCTCTTTCGCGCCGAGGCGTAACGAGCGGCTTGGCAGGTTGGGATTGGCAGCGATACCTGGCTTGACACAACCTGACACGAGATGAGGATGAACAAGCTGGTTCACGCGGGAATACCCTTGTCCGGAAGTTGAGAATTATCGTTGGGCGTCTGACACCCGGAATCCCCCCATCATATCCTTTTTTGTGCGGGGCGGGACGAGGTGAGGTTGGAAAAGAGATTCAGGAAAGCAGCCCCTGATTTCCGGCGTGCTGCGCCGGCTACAGTCGTTCCATCAGTGGCTGCTGGCCCGGCGAGCGAGATTAGATCCAAAGGTGTACCACTGGTAGAACCTAGCCGAGCTGGAGCACGAGAGCCAACGGAATGCAGTAGCTCTGGGCCAAAAAGTGGATACGGTGCCGGAGTCTGTCTTTACTTCGCGACCGCAAGTCTTGCCACGCGGCCTGGTCCGGTGACCACAAAGTATAACCCTGGCCGCAGGCTCGCGGTTACCGGATAGTCGAACAAGGGGGACTTACAGCGGACAATCCTACCTGCGGCATCGTAGATGCGATACTGTAACCAGTTTGTTTTACTGGCCCCTGTCCCCACGAGCAACTGCCGCTCGGCACGGGGGTCTTGCTCCTTGTCAGACAGGTCGGCGGGGTCTTGCCCCAGAGCAACCGGGTCAAAGCACCACAGTTCGCGCGTTGCGTTACCTTTGAGAGAGTACGCCCTCCCTGAGACCCACGCCAGCCCTGCGCCTTTCCCAACCATTCGGCCTGAAGTCCCACGCGGAATGTCTTCAAGCTGTTCCCAGGAATCGCGCTGTGGATCGTAGCGCCAGAACTCGTTACTCCTGCCCTTGAACGCGTAAAGATAACCTGTCTGACTCGCGCACAACGCTGCGCCACGCCGCACGCGGCCGCTACTTCCCGCGCTAGCGCCTGGGGGCAAACTGGTACGCTCGTGCCACGAGTCGCGATTCGGAAAATACTCGTAGAACTCGTTTGTCCCTCCCTTGAGACAGAACACACGCTTCCCCAGGGCAGCGAGGCAGGTGCCATGCCTTGCTGGCTTGCCTATAGGACCAGAGGGAAGCCAGCGTCGCGCATGCCACTGTCTAGGCTCGACCCAGTACACAAGAAAATCTAGCGTACCGCTACCCTTGACAAAGAACACGCGGCCGGTGTCGCCAGCGATAAACGCAAGTCCGGAACCGTACTTGACAAGCCTGGTTCCAGCCGGCAGGTCAGGAAGACGACACCAGGAGTCCTTGGCAACGTCGTACATCAGAAAGTCACGGTTTCTGCCGCCTCTTAGTGCGAACACGTGACCCGCCGCGTCTGCGCACAGCGCAGCGCCTGATTTCACCTTGCGACCAAAAGAGTCACACGGCACTGCTGCACATGCAACCCAGGAATCTCCGTTCAGAAAGTAGCGATAGGTCTCATCCGAGTTCCCGCCCTTGAGGCAGAAAAGGCCGTCCGGAAGCGCAGTGATGCCTCCTCCATCCTTGATGGACCTGTTTGCTGCACCGGCAGGAACATCTGCAAGACGGGTCCAGCGCCGGCTTACGATCGATTCAACCGAAAATGCTGCCGACGCGGTATCATTCACCGGATTCTCATCACCTGTGACCACGACCCGGCTGAACACGCGGTAACTACCTACCGCGGCCTGCCACTCACGGAAGGTGGCGACAACCCTCGCCCCTCGCGGTACACAGATAGACTTTACCGTGTCCCGATAAATGGGTGTGGTATCGCCAATTGCAACTGAGACAGTCGCAACCGCATCGGCCTCGCCTAGATTCTCGATGACAACCTCTGGCGTGACCCCTCCGGGCACAATCCTGCCAGTCGGCTGCTCGATTCTCTGCACCGCAGCGTCCATTCGCAACACCCGGAACTCAGCACGAGCGGTGTCGTTAGCCCGAACTGCATCACTGTCCAGAACAACCCATGACTGTGCCCAGTATCGGCCGCTTGGAACCTGCCATGCAGAAAAAACAACAACCGTCTCCTTCTCGGGCGCCATCGTAATGGATGCCGAGTCACAATACAGCGTTCCGGTGCTATCACCGATTGTGAACCAACAACGCGTCTCGCCCGGCACATTGCCACGGTTCACCACCCGCGTCTGCGGCCACATCTCTCCTCTGCCGACGTTCCCGGCCGGCACGAGTATCGAATCCGTGCTCGCGTCCCTTACCCTGACAAACACACTGTCGCAAAGACCTAATGGAAACAGATAGTCAAGGACATGTGAACCGTTATGGACCTTATCATTCGAACGCTCTGGCAAGAATCTCGTCTGACTGGGTCGAAGGTGAGGCGAGACCCTTCGCCTGACTTCAAGGTGACATGCTGGATGCAGGTTGTGAACTATTCTAGTTTCTTGTCGTGATTCGGCGACACCAAGAATGGAGCACAACACCGGCTGCCAGCCGCGCTGAAGCGCGTAGTATGCCTCAGCAAATGACACTTCCCGCAGTTCTCCGGGAAGCATATGCTCGACAGTGTCACACCGGCCGTAGTACGGCCCGATGTACAGGCTGCACACGCAGCTAGCCGCAACAGGACTTGCATTCTGCAGACGGACAGCGGGCTGGCCAAACCAACCTGAGTCAAGAATCACAGGCGGACTGTGCAGGCCGACGACCTGAACATCAAGGCGGTACAGCGTGAACCAAGTGCTTGCTGTATCATTCTCGGGTTGCATATCGCCCGCGAGGACAGTCTTGCACGCGGCACGATACCGACCGACATCGCCTGACCACAACTTGAAGCCAACAACGCTGTCGTGTCCTGGGTCTAGCCTCAGCTCAACCGTATCCCCATAGACAACATCGGCACTTTCTGACTCAATGCAGAATACCGAGTAGAATTCTGCCGGCGAGTTTCCACGGTTCCGCACCAGTGCTTTCGGCACTACCGTATCTGCCCTAGATGTACCCGAAGGGCTCAGAATCCGCTCGGCCGCAACATCCCGGACGCGCACGAATACATCACTCCGTCGGACATTGTTGGCCGGGTTCATATCCCCGCCACACCAGACCGAGCAAGCCACCGGCTGGAAACCACGGCCCAGGGCTGTCCACGTTCTGAACTCCAGCGTAGTGTCCTGTCCAGGAGCCAGTACGCCAACGGACAGGCTGTCCAAGTAATCGGCGCCGATTGCGACGAACGCCTTGAAACCACCCACTGTGCTGCCGCGGTTGCGTACAACCATGGCCGGCTGTCCACTCGCGCCTGAATCGAGCTCGGCCGGCGGCCAGACAACGCTCTCTACGCCAATGTCCCGCCAGTACAACTCAAACCCGACTGAACGATAATCGTTCTCCGGATGGATATCACCGATGCAAGCTAGGGTGCACCTGGCTGTGTACACACCCGGCGTACCGAACCACGGCTTGAAAGCCGCGGTGGCAGTACCGCCCGGCAGAAACGTCCTCAGCAGCGAATCGGAATAGCACATAGTATCACCCTGACGGATGCAGAAACTCAATACAGCTGTGTCTGGAATGTTTCCCCTGTTCCTGACCGTAACACACGGCCGGACTGTATCAAGTGGTAATATACCGGCTGGGCTGACAATCGTATCTAGCGCCAAGTCCCTCAAACGAACGAAGAAGGTGTCTCGCACGACATTGTTTGAGCGGTTCATGTCACCTGCGAGTGCCGTGGAGCAGCATAAAGGAACCCAGCCAGGTACCGCAGCGACGCAGGTGTCAAACACAACGAGAACCGAATCGCTGGGCAATAGTTGATCAACCAACCGTGAACTGGCGCTCGCGCCGACTCTGAACCACGCCCGCACATCCACTTCGGTCGTTTCTCCCAGATTTGCCATCCACGCCGCTGGAACGACGGCTGCCCCGGAATCAACGATCCCGTTTGGACTGACAATACGTTTGACCTCGATGTCTCGAAGCAGACATTTCCTGCGACAGTAGATGTCCGGGTAAAGGTAGGGCGTGTTGCGATTATCAGTCCAGACAACCTGCAGGTCAGTACCTGAGCCAGCGTTGATGCTCGGGTTTGTGCGACTGTATGGACCAAACGCAATCGCCACGGGCGTTGACCAGTTCTCGCCGCTGCTGTCGGACGTAGTGTAGTAGAGCGTGTCTCTCGATACCCAGACAGCGTGAAGTTGTCCGTACTTGTCCGCACACAGTGAAGCCGGCTCCTGGCGGTTCGAAGCTAGCGGCAAGGCAACGGTGTCGCTCCATATGTCCTCCCGCCGTTGACGATACACGTGCACGTCGCGACCGGATGACTGCGCAGTCCATATTGCGTGTGTGACGCCATTCTTCTCCACCCAAACGCACGGCCCGGTACATGAACCCTGAAAAACGGTGTCAATTTCCAACCAAACAGCACGAACGCGCCGTCTGCACAGTACGAAGTCAGGCGACCGGCGCCACAGGACACAGAAACCACCACCGGTGTCAGTGCCGACAGAAGCAGAACCCTGTACGTATGAGCACGGTTCGCTGATAAGTGCTGGTTCTGACCAGCCATCGGCTCGTCGAACTGCCGCGAATACATTATTGTGCGCTTCAGGTGCTTGCTGCTCCCATGCTGCCGCAATTGAATCTGGACACCCAGCCGCGACGGAGGGTCTTTCCACATGGACGCCGGTAACAATTGTCTCGGCCTGCCCCCATTGCCGAGTTACGCCGTCACGCTTACGGTAGCGAAGTGCCGTACCGTTCGATACCGTACCGACTTGCCACACAACATGGACGTTGCCGGAATCGTCCACGGCGACTGCGGAATAGCACGCACCATCCGGCTCGGCCGAAATGACTGTGTCCTGTGACCAAATTCCGGCCCGCGCATCCCAGCAGGTGTACCACACTTGGCTCACCGTTTCTGATCTGCCGTACCAGACAACGTGGATGTTTCCTTCCCGATCAGCCGCCACGCAGCGGACGTTGTTCTGGCTCGTGTAGTCGGCCGTGTCCGACCTAGCGGTCAGACGTTCTTCAGGCAGCCAGCCGGCAGCGGCAATTCCAGCAAGAGCCAGTGTCAGGAGGACGACTGGTATTGACCTGCGCATCTCCACCACCACTCTTTGCATGAACATAGCGCCAGAGAGAAAAGAAAGCAAGCGCAGAAGACGGAACGACAATCGTTCTTCCGTTCTGGCCATCGTCCCAACCGGTCTGCGGCATCCCTTTTCTTCCTGACCTTATGCCAAATCTGGTCTAATCAGACCGTTAGTTCGAGCGAGAGGTCGAGTGCCGGCGCAGAGTGGGTAAGCGCACCAACTGAGATGTAATCAACACCGGTACGGGCTACCCGCCGTACCCGCTTCAGTGTCATGCCACCAGATGCTTCAAGCTTCGCTCGGCCGCGAGCAAGCTCCACGGCCCGGCGCATCTGAGCCAGGTTCATGTTGTCGAGCATGACAAGTCTTGCACCGGCCTGAAGTGCTTCGCGGAGCTGGGCAAGTGTCTTGACTTCAACTTCGACAGGAAACTGGGACCTTTGTGTCCGACGCAGGGCCTCGGCCAGCGAGCCAACTGCAGCGACATGGTTATCCTTGATGAGAACCATGTCGTACAGACCCATACGGTGATTGTACCCGCCACCGCATCGGACTGCATACTTCTCCAACGCCCGCCACCCAGGCGTGGTCTTCCTTGTGTCGAGTATTCTCGCCCTGGTTCCTGCAACGGCCTTGACATACCTTGCCGTCAGCGTAGCAATGCCGGAGAGACGACACAGGAAATTCAACGCAGTGCGCTCGGCCGCAAGGATTGAGCGGCACGCGCCGGAAACGAGCGCAACTCTCGTACCGTCTCGAATCTTCTTACCGTCGGTAACAAGCGGCCGGAATTGCAGATACCGGTCCACTGTCCTGAAAACCTTGCCGCAGACTTCGATGCCGGCGAGCACGCCATCAGCGTGGCACACGATCATGCCACGTGCCTGTAGCCCGGCCGGTATCGTGAGCTGGGACGTGATATCGCCGGCGCCGATGTCCTCAACCAGCGAGAGCCTGACAATGGTCTCCTGCCATTTCGCAGGTGAGATTCGTCGGAACATCTCGGAATAACATTCTTTTTGTGACTTTCGTGCTTTCGCGGCCATCCGGTACGTCCGGCTGGACCAGGTCAGAGCTTGCGGAACAGGCGCTGGAAGAACCCGACCTTCTTTTTTGGTTCCTTCGCCGGTTTTTCAGGTTCGGCCGCAGGTTGTTTTTCCTCAGACGCAGGCGGTCTTACCCGAGCAGCCTGTTCTTCCTCAGTAAGGAACCTGGATTCAGGCTCAGATTTCGCAGCCTCAGCGGGTTTCGTTGGCTCAGGTTCAGGGGTCGGGGGTCTGGATTCAGGGGTCAGAACCCGGGGTTCAAGAGGCGGGGTCTGAGGTTCTGCGGCAGGGGCTTGAGGTGACCGAACCTGCTCTCGTTCTATTGACTGGGACTGCTGCGTTGCTTGAGTCTGCGGCTGACTAGGAGCTTGCCCTTGTGCGGGCACTGGGGTCTGAACCTGAGTCGGCTCAGGTATCGGTGTCTGTGCCTGAACGGTCGGCTCCTTCTGACCAGTTGCCGGAGCTTGTGCCAATCCCGGTTCCGTGGTTGGACTACCAGCCACCGGTTGAGCCTGAACCTGCTGGGGTGCCTCAGGATTCGACCCGAGCAATTCCTGAACTTTGGCCAGGAGCAGGGTCTGTTCGAACGGCTTGCCGACAAATGCGTCTGCACCAAGTTCAAGCCCCCGGCGTGCGTCGTCTGGTGCAGACCGGGCCGAGAACAGAATTACCGGTGCTTGGTAGGTCATGTCCGACTTTATCATCCGGCAGATGGTGTAGCCGTCCAACTTGGGCAGCATCAGGTCGAGGATGACAAGGTCGGGCTTCAGGGCGCGATATTTTGCCAGACCCGCGTATCCATCGGCCGCAGTCTCCACCTCGTACCCAGCATTTTCGAGCCGAGCCTGGACCAGCTCGCGCATGTTGGGTTCGTCCTCGACAACAAGGATGCGCTTCTTATCAGCCATGGTCCTCCTTTGCCGGCAAGAGGAAACTGAATGTGGCGCCCTCGCCGAAGCTTGACTTGGCCCAAACCTTGCCATGGTGCATCTGAATTATTGACCGCACAATGCTCAGTCCCAGTCCGATGCCTGGGCCGTGCGGGTCCACACGCTCGAACCGGCCGAATATTCGGTCCAGGAACTCGGCCGGAATACCAGGTCCTGAATCCGACACGTCAACCTGGACGTACTTCGTATCGGGGAGTAGTCCATTTTCGGATGATGCCACCGTCTCTGGCTCAACTACCCGGGCCATTACCTTGACTACGCCGCCCTGGGGCGAGTACTTGATGGCGTTATCCAGGAGGTTGTTGAATACCTGCAACAGCCGGTCGCGGTCGGCCAGCACCAAAGGCAACTTTGCCGGAATATCCTTATCAACCCGCAGACCGCGCTTCGTCAGCAGCAAGGACAGGCTTGCCAGCGACTGGTCCAACACCTCGGCAAGCGCAACCGGCTCGACTCGCAAAGTCACCTTGCCCACATCCATCCGTGAGGACTCAATCAAGTTCGTCACCATCCGGTTCAGTCGGTCCATCTCCTCGCGGGCAATTTCAAGATAGCGCCTGGGGCGCTGGTCAAGTGCACTGCCCGCTGTCTCGAAAAGAAGACTGATTGCCTCCTTGGTTGTGGCTAGGGGAGTGCGCAGCTCGTGAGATACCGTCGCGATGAAATCGCTCTGCGCCCGCTCGGCCCGCCGCAACTGGGATATGTCGCGCAGAAAGCATAACAGTGCGGTCGACCCTCCGACGCTGATGGGTACAATCCGAAGCTCACAGTCCAACTGGCGACCAGAACGGTTTACGACCCAAACCTCGTGATGCACCGGCGCTAACATCTTGCCCGGTTCGGTCATTATCTGAACAAGCGCATTCCGGCTGGCTGGTGCTACCAAGCGGTCCAGGCTCATCCGTCCGAGCTGGGCTGAGCTATATCCAGTCAACTCCTCAAAGCGACGATTTGCATAAGTGATGCGGCCGTTCTCAATGATGCAGATGCCGTCTATTGCACTGTCCATCGCCTCCCGGCTGGCAGCATCTGCCGTTGGTACCGCAGGGGCGATTGCAAGAGCGGGCAACACTGTACCAACGTACCAGGTGCGTCCGGCAGCAAGCTTGCGGGTAACAACAATACTTGCCGGAGTGGTTCGATTGCCGCGGCGCAAGATTGCGGAGTCCCGCAGCGTCCAAACGTCTTCTTCCGGTTTCAGCTTACCGAACCGAACCACCTCGGTCGGTGGTAGCAGTTCACGCCAGGACTTCCCAGCAAGTTCTTCGGGACTAGCATAACCACAGAACGCAGCTAAGGCCTGGTTCGCCCAGACCACGTTCCCGTCTGCATTCGCGACCCAGATGCCTTCCTGAAGCTCGTTCAGGAACTGGCGGCTGGTGATGAGTGAATCAAATTCTGAAGCGTCCATTGCTAAGTTGTCAGCCGTCAGCTCAACGTTTCCGATGCCGGCCGACTTACGACTGCCTTGTGTGCGCAGACAGTGTATTCCGGCATTGCTTCAAGTCAACCCCGCGATTTTCGTCAGAAATAATCTACCCGAAAAGAGGCCGTTCGTCAGAAAGGACTCAGGCCTGGTCGGGCTTGAAAAAGCTGACTACCTGATGGAGCTAAGTACAGGTTGACAGCCTGCCTGCTGTCCCGCGTCTATTTGGGCTCTGTGGACCCGCCGGACTTCTTCTCAGACTCGGCCGAACCGGGCTTATCTGTCTTGCCCCCTGGCTCCGAACCCTTGGAATCAGGACCGGACTTACGAGCGTAGTCAGTGATGTAGAACCCGGAACCTTTGAATATCAGACCACTGCCGCCCAAGATTATCTGTTCGACTGAGCCATTTCGCTTGCACTTCGGACATTTCCGGACTGGTGGGTCCACGATGCGCTGGAACACCTCGAACCGGTGCCCGCACTTTCTGCACTCGTACTCGTAGGTCGGCATCGCTCAAAAGGTTCGAGGGTTCCAGGGCCCCCGGGTTCAAGCGTCAGACTGGCGGCTACTCGAACCTTTGAACCCTGGAACCCTCAACCACTGCTCTCGGTCTGTTAGTAGTCTCCGCCGTAACCGCCACCTGGGGTCGGAGGAGTCTTCTCCTTCTCCGGGACTTCGGTAATGGCGCACTCGGTCGTGAGCATCAGGCCCGCAACTGACGCGGCGTTCTGCAGTGCGACGCGCGTCACCTTGGTCGGGTCAATGACGCCGGAGGCGAACATGTCTTCGTACTCCATCGTCTCGCAGTTGAAGCCCACGTTCGCTTTCTCGCCCTTGACCTTCTCGAACACGATCGAGCCATCCACACCGGCATTCTCAGCCAGGGTCCGAATCGGTTCCTCGAGTGCCCGCTTGACGATATTGGCACCAATCTGCTCATCGCCCTCGAGCTTCATCTTCTCAAGGGCCGGCAGACACCGCACCAGAGCCACTCCACCGCCCGGCACCACGCCCTCTTCGACGGCGGCGCGGGTGGCGTGCAGCGCGTCCTCAACCAGGGCCTTCTTCTGCTTCATTTCGACCTCGGTCGCCGCGCCAACATTGATGACCGCAACGCCACCGGCGAGCTTGGCAAGTCTTTCCTGAAGCTTCTCGCGGTCGTAGTCAGACTTGGTTTCCTCAATCTGGCGGCGAATCTGCTCGATTCTTGCGGTGATATCGGCCTTCTTGCCCGCGCCCTCGACAATCGTCGTGTTCTCCTTATCAACGACGACCCGCTTGGCTACGCCCATATCCGAAATCTGGACATTTTCAAGCTTGATTCCCAAATCTTCGGAGATGAGCTTGCCGCCGGTCAGGACCGCGATATCCTCAAGCATCGCCCGTCTGCGGTCACCGTATCCGGGCGCCTTCACTGCGCAGCAACGCAGCGTACCCTTGATGTGGTTGACAACCAGGCCGGCAAGAGCTTCACCCTCGACCTCCTCGGCAACGACGAGAATCGGCCTGCCTTTTTGGGCGACCTTCTCCAGCACAGGCAGAAGGTCACGCATCGATGTTATCTTCTTCTCGTAGAGCAGGACAAGCGCATCCTCAAGGATGGCCTCCATCTTCTGGTTCTGAGGTGTGGTCGTGCCCGGCTCAAGGGCGAAGTAGGGCGACTGGTATCCGCGGTCGAACTGCATCCCCTCGACGACCTCAAGCGTCGTCTCCATCGCCTTTGCCTCTTCGACCGTGATGACGCCCTCCTTGCCGACCTTCTCCATCGCGTCAGCAATAAGCTTGCCGATTTCCTTGTCGTTGTTCGCGGAAATGGCCGCCACCTGCATTATCTCATCGCGGCCGGTTGTCTTCTTTGACATCTTCTTGAGCTCGGCGACCGCAGCATCAACCGCCTTGTCAATGCCTCGTTTCAGAGCCATCGAGTTGGCGCCAGCGGTAACGTTCTTCAGCCCCTCGCGGTAAATTGCTTCGGCGAGGATGGTAGCGGTCGTGGTACCGTCTCCGGCAACATCCGAGGTCTTGGACGCCACCTCCTTTATCATCTGGGCGCCCATGTTCTCGAACTTGTCCTCGAGCTCCACCTCCTTAGCTACCGTTACGCCGTCCTTTGTCACGGTCGGGGCTCCCCACTTCTTATCAATCACTACGTTGTGGCCCTTTGGTCCGAGCGTGACCTTGACAGCGTGGGCAAGCTTTTCTACTCCGCGCAGAATCGCGCGTCTTGCTTCGTCTTCAAACTTCAGGTCTTTTGCCGGCATGCTTCACTCCTCTCTACTTTTCCTTCTCAACTATTGCGAGGACATCTTCCTCGCGCATGATCAGGTACTCTTTGTCGTCAATTCGGATTTCGTTACCTGAGTACTTGCCGAAGAGGATGTAGTCGCCCTTCTGGACGTCCATCGGTATCCGTTTGCCGTTGTCATCAATCCGGCCCGGACCGACGGCAATCACCTTACCCTTCTGCGGCTTCTCCTTTGCCGTGTCGGGAATGATGATACCGCCCTTCTTCACTTCCTCTTCGACTCGCTCAACCAGAATTCTGTCCTGCAGTGGTTTTACCTTCATTGTTCCTCCTTATTGAACAAGAACCTCTTCTCCTTCTGAGCCGGTCCGATAGGCAAGTATCGTATCAGATCCGGCTTGCTCTGTGCGAGTCTTACTGAGCCATGTGGCTCAGATTGGAAAGAGAAGGCAAACCGGACAGCCATTCGCACTTCTCTAGCTCCATTAGACAGCAGCAAGTGGCTTGGAGATTCACGGGATACGAACCTCGCTTCAGGCTAACCCCTGTCGCCTCAGGGTAATAGCATGTCCGGATACCGGACTCCCCCTGGCTGGACCTGTTCCCTTGCGTCAAGGCACTTCAACGCCGCCAGCAGAACTGGGCGATATCTGAATTGAACAGATGACCTCCTCCTTGTAAGGGAGGCGCTCTAGCCAACTGAGCTAATCGCCCTGCCTGTCCGTCGAATCCTGGTTCTTACTGGCGCAGTCAGTGTGCCGATTCCTGTCTCGACCCTGGCTCGACGGCTCCTTACCCGGCAATTATAGAACTGGCTCAGCCCCTGTCAATCGGCGTTTGCAACGACTATACGGACAAGAACGTCCGGATGTCCGGTAATGAACTAGCTCGCGTACACACCACGACGCAGGGGTAAGGCTCATTGTAGAGTCACTAGGGACATACCGGACGATTCTCGTATTGGAACTGCCGCAAGGACTCGGAGTTCGACTGCGAATCCGACTCTGTAGGATGGTTAACAAAGCCATAGCCACAACACTTAGAACCCGGATGTGCGGCCACTTGAGCCAGTGTCTAACAGTGCAACCGGGGGCAACACTCACATCGTAACCCACTTTGTGAATGAGACTTAGAACAGAGTCGCGAATCGACCAGCAACTGAGTGGGGGAGTCACTCCCCCTGCCAGACAGGCTCAAATGCGTCAGGCAAAACCGCCAGCAACCAAAATATCGTAACCATCGTAAGGATAAGAAGATAGAAATACGACAATGCAAAGGGCTGGTGGTAGTAGGCCGGCACAACCCGCGTTTTCCGAAGAACTTAGGCCGTCATCTCCGGGCTGAAGAACGGCTGTCGTCGCGAAGCGCAAGGTGACGAGAGAGTTTGCCTGTCGGGTTCGGGCTTCGGGCAAGACCTGTGGGCAAGACCTTATGATGGCGGGCTGGACCATCCTCCAAACTTCAGCCGGGGCGGGTTTGTCCCGCCCCGGCCTATTCTTTCTCAGCCTAGAGCGTGAGGCGTGAAGCGTGAGGCTCCATCACCTCTGCACCACGAGCTTCTGGGTCTGGCTCAGATCACTGGCATCAAGCCGGACAAGGTACACGCCAGACGCGAGCTTGCGCAGGTCAAGCGCAACCGTACCAGCCCGGTTCCCTGCCAGCATCCGCTGGTGTACTGCCCGACCAGCCACATCAAACACCGTGACCACAACCGGCCCAGGCTTGGGCAAGCTGTACCGCACCGTGGCCCAACCGTTCGCAATCGGGTTCGGGCTGATTGCTAACTGCAGACTGCCAACTGCCGACTTGCCCGCCTGCACTCCAGACCGCTCAGCCGCAGGCTGCAGGCTGTAAGCCGTCGGCAATACGTACCGCCAGAACTCGTGCGTCTTGTTGCCCTTCAAGGCAAAGAACACGCCCTCACCATAGCTTACAATGTCGCCGCCCGACTTCACCCGCTTCTTCCTGCCGGTCGTGCCGTTGCCCGGCACCGTGTCCAGCTCTATCCAGGTGTCAGTCGGAGTCGGCAGGTACTTGTAGTAACCCTGCGTGTTCCCGCCTTTGAGCGCATACATGCTGCCGTCATACCACGCGCCAGCAGCACCATCGGCTGACTTCTTCTTCTTTGTCCGGCCACCCTCAAGCCCATACACCGGTATGCCAGGTAGTGCTGCCTTGTACCAGGAGTCGGCTGCCACGTCATATTTGAACATGTAGTGGTGCGGGTTCTCCTGGGTCTTGTCGTAGTACTTTGACTGGTGCGCATAGATATAGCTCGCACCGTCATACACTAGGAACGAGCCCTTGTCGTACTTCTGCTTGTTCGCTCCGTACGGCACTTCTGGCAAGGTGTCCCATCTTCCCGCCACTGGGTTATACCGGTAGAACTCGGTCTTGTAGCCCTTGAGTAGATACACGCAGCCAGTGTCCTTGTAGGACGCAAACACCATGTCCGTGCCGCCTTTGACCCGCTTGTTGTATCTACCCAGCGGCACGCCGGTCATGCTGTCCCACTGGTTCGCCTCAATGTCATAGCGCCAGAATCCAAGGGTGTTGTTGCCCTTGGTCATGTACACGTACCGCTCACCATCCGACACGCCAACGCAGCCTTTGGATGGCGGCTTCGGCTTCGTGCCTTCGTTTGCCGGGATCAGCGCAAGCGCAGTCCAGGTCCCAGAGTCCTCGTCCGGCGTGAACTTGAAGAAGTCGGTCGCCTTGTTGCCTTTGGCAACGTAGATGACCTCGACGTCCTTTTCTTTGTCCGGACCCAACGCCAGCCAGCCACCGTCTTTCACTTCCTTCGTTGACGCTGGTGCAACGTGCGGCACGTTGGGCATCTCTTCCCATGCACCCGCACCCGGAGCACCAAGCGTCACGATAAACGCCTGCTCTGGCGAGAAATCTGAGGCGTTGCCGGCGTAGTCCTTGGCACGCACGTGCCAGGAGTAGATGCACCCGTTCTCAAGTTCCTGCCCAGACACAAGCTGATACTGAGAAACGTCTCCGCCCGCAGCCTGCGCAAACGTCTCCGACCAGAGCTCGTTGTGCGAAGCATCGTACAGCTTCACCGTGAACTCCCGAGCCTCTGGCACCGGCTTCCAGTCAAGTAACGGCAGCTTCGTCGGCACCACCGCACCACCAAGTGGTGATACCGGCTCGGGTCTTGGCGGTGGCGTCAGGTCAATAAATACGTCAAAGAACGACTCGCACCACGGACCCGGCGCACCGTTGTCACCACGCACCCGCCAGTACCAGTGCCCCTCGGCAATGTCCTCACCCGGTGTCCAGGAGTTGGTCGCAACGTCATAGTCAGTGTACTCAGGCGACAGGAAGTCGTCGTTGTTGTCAATCTCAATGTCGTAGCTCACGCCCGGTAACCCAAGGTCGCTCCACTCAAAAGTCGGCCGCTGAGCGGTCGGATGTTTCGTCGTATCCCCGTCAGCCGGCTGCTGCAGCACCGGCTTTGACACCAAGGCCGTCTTGAAGGTCCACGTGCCCGATGTCGTCGGCATCCTGCCATAGGCATTCCGCGCCACCACTGTCCACTGGTAGGTCGTGTTCTCAACCAGGTCCGGTGGCGCATACTGCAGCCCGGTCACATACACTGAGTCCGGCGGCAAACTCACTCCGTAGTACACCGCATAGTTGGTCGCCCGCTCTGACTCCTCCCAGCTCAGAACCTGATCCAGCGGCACGCCCTTGGCCCCATCAACAGGCGCAAGCAACTCAAAACCAGCCGGATAGGCAAGCCAGTCAATCCGACCATTGGGGTCACTCTCAAAATCCGGACCCCATCGGTCGCCCAGCGGGTTACCGTTCACGGAGATGTGACCAGTGGCGGCCAGCTTCTCGATGTTGCTGCCAGCACTGCCTGAAAACGACACGTCAAAAATATCGTCCAGCGTCTGGTTGTTCTCAATCTTGAGCATCGGGCCGGAGATGCTGCCGTGGTCAAACGTGCAGTAGGAGAAGTTGTTTGCCGCATTCACTGTCGCACCCGAAGCAACACTGATACCCGATGTATTCATGTACTGAAAATCAGCATACTTCGCACCGATGGTGCCGCCGTTCTGCACCGTAAAGGCATAGGGATAGCTCGCGCTCTGCGCCTTGACGCCGGCCCGGCCAAACCCGGTGCCAACAGCATTGAAAGCCGCACCACTCGCCACTGTCACGCTGCCCCAGGCACCAGTCGTGCCCAAGGTGAGCGTACTATTGTCCATTGAGAAAGTACCGGCTGCTACCATCAGGGAGTTACCGATGGTAATGTCGTTGTCACACTCCAATGACCCGGTCTTGTTGACCACGACGTCATAGAACCTGCTGGGCACGCCCGACGCAAACGTACACGTGCCGGTTCCCTTGAAAGTGATGGTCCCGGGCCTTGCGGGGTCGTAATCCCAAGTGCCGGCTCCGTCCACACTGCCGGATAATATCAGCGGGCCGGTGTATCCTGAGGCACAGTTACCGAGAACAACCGTGCCATTGTTCGTGACATTTCCAAACTCAAAACCATATCCGGCTCCAAATCCGACACTACCGCTGTTGCTCAGCCTGAGCACGGCTCCTGCATTAATCGTGACACTGTTTGCTGTCAAGGATCGATTTGTTGCGTACGTATAGACGTCGGTTGAGCATGTGAGCTGCGCGCCACCGGTCTTCTCGATGAACAGCGAATTGTAAGTAACCGCGGTCGGTGTTCCGTGCAGGGTCAGAATTGCATTCGAGCTACCTTCGAAATGAATCTCAGCCGGCGCAGTAACGATGAACCGGCTGTTGATGCCGTGGAACACACTGGCTCTTAGATAAACTTTACCCCCGTTGATCCAGCACCCGGCATCGGTCGAATTGTGCCCAGTCATATACAAGCTGTTGCCGGTACTGCTGGTATAGGTCAGTTTGCCGCCGTTCATTGTGAAGCCACGGTACGCGTTCACTAGATAGTGCTTGCCAATCAGCACAGTCGGGCTCCCCGATATCGTCACGTATCCGTAACCGGTTCCGCTACCCCCGAACTGATACAATTGCCCGGCGATAGTTACCGTGTTGGTCGTACCATCAATCGTCAACTGGCTGTTGGTTGAAGCGTTAGAACTGTCGCGTACCGCCTGGTCATTGGTCGAGCTAACCGTCAGGTTGTAGTTATTCGTCCTCAGTGTGCCGACTTGTACGCAGAGCGCGTAGGCGACATTCGCTACCACGTTCACGTCCGCATTCATCGTCACGGTCGTGGCACGTACGTCCTTGCACACATAGAGTCGGTAGAAGGAAGTTGTTTTAGAACCGCCGATCGAAGCCGGAGCGGTTCCGGCAAATGTGACGACGCCGTTTGTCAGATTTGTCGCGCCATTGTTGGTCCAGTCTCCATACACGGTCAGGACATACGCGCCGGCACAGGTCAGAGTACCAGTGCCGCCGATTGTGATATTCAGACAGGCCCGGTCCGCGTCAACCGTGACGTTATGATTGACGGTAACGTTGTCGGACGCGCCAGGAATGCCCTGTGGAGTCCATATCGTTGAGGTGCCCCAGCTACCGTTCTGATTGCTTACGTAGTTCTCTGCTATTGCCGGACCTGTTAATGCAACGCCCACCAGTAGGACCACGGCCACAGAAATATATAGCCTCATGGAATGTCCTCTAATGGGGGCTTCTGATGCCGCCGCCGGCGTGCCGCCGTTGCGCCGGGGATGGTTGCAGACCGAGAAACCACCGAACAAGTACCTGCCGACGGTTCTGGTAATCCCGGCTTCTCGGACTGCAACCAATTATCGGCTAGCTCCGCCCCTTGTCAACGAACAGCAGTCTAACACCGGGACGAACCTGAGCCACTCCGGTTGGTTACTGTCAGGCCTATCGGACACATCCGACAGGTCTGACTTGCCCACGAACTGACAGCCCTCGCTCCTGAATAGCGCCCTTGGTGTCGAGCAGTACCGGGCGCACACTGCTTGCTGGCGTGCTCTGGACAGACGTCATGTTTGAGGCACTACCCCCTGCGCTGTACGCCTAACCGAGCACCGATCGGCCGGCAAAGCAGGAAGATGACATTGACGTCGGCGAGAGCACGGATATTCTGTGCCAACATGGCCGATGTCAAGAAACTGCTGATTGCCGGTGAGTGGATGAAGACCAGCAGCGTCAACCACAGAGAACACAGAGACAGGAAGAGATGAAAGCAGACCCAGAAGCCGCGTACAGCACCACGGAGAAGGTAATCGGCGCAGCCATCGAGGTACACAAGGCACTGGGTCCCGGGTTCCTCGAGTCTGTCTACGAGGAAGCCCTCTGCCTGGAGCTCGAATTCCAGGGCGTGAAGTTCGTACGACAGACACCTGTCGCGGTGGACTACAAGGGTCGCAGAGTCGGTGAAGGTCGGCTGGACCTTCTGGTCGAAGGCAGCGTGGTTGTCGAGCTGAAGGCGGTAGACGCTCTGGCGCCCATCCACTCAGCGCAGATGATATCTTACCTGAAGGCAACCGGTTGTCGGGTTGGCCTGCTAATCAACTTCAACGTGATACGGCTGCGTGACGGAGTGAAGCGGATGGTCTATGACAAGTGACCCTGCACCTTCTCTGTCCCGTGTGGTTCACTCACAACCGGAGGCTACCTATGCCTGAACCCTCTGCCCCCTCCGTGTCCTCTGTGGTTCAAGTTCTGAACCCGTATAGCGACTCGGTCATCGCCGAGGTTTCGATTGCCGGGCCGGCCGAGGTTGAGCAGGCATTGGCTGGAGCTGAGGCCGGGGCCGAGGCGGTACGCCGGCTGCCAGCGCATCGCCGCACCAGCATTCTTGCCCGCTGCGCTGAACTTGTCGAAGCCCGTAAGCAGGATTTCACCGACACTATCATCGCCGAGGCCGGCAAGCCCCGACGCTACGCCGAGGCCGAAACAAACCGGGCAATCGAGACCATCAGATTCGCCGCGTCCGAGGCATCGCGGGTTCACGGCGAGACAATACCGATGGACGCCTGTGCCGGTTCTGAGAACCGCCGCGGGTTCTTCATCCGCATACCGCTCGGCATCATCGCGGCCATCACGCCCTTCAACTTCCCGCTGAATCTTGTTGTCCACAAAGTCGCGCCCGCGCTTGCGGCCGGGAACTCAGTAATCCTAAAGCCAGCCAGCGCCACTCCCCTATCTGCACTGAAGCTTGGCGAGATACTGCTCGAAGCCGGCCTGCCGCCTGCGGCACTGAACATCCTCATCGGCCCTGGCAGTACCGTAGGCACATCGCTGGTCAAAGACCGGCGGGTACGGATGGTCACTTTCACCGGCAGTGCCGCAGTAGGAGAGAAAATCAAGGCTGAGTCCGGCTTGAAACGGGTAGCGCTTGAACTCGGGTCCAACTCCGGTGCGATCATTGACGAGACCGCTGACTTCGACAAAGCTCTGGGCCGCTGCCTGGTCGGCGGGTTCTCCTATTCTGGACAGGTGTGCATCCACACCCAGCGCCTGTACCTGCACGAGGCAATCGCCGAGCGGTTCACAGGCGAGTTCGTAGTCCGTGCCCAGAAGCTGCGCTGCGGCGACCCGGCGCTGCGCGAGACCGAAATCGGGCCGATGATTGACCGGGCCGCGCTCGACAAAGGAATAGCATTCGTGGAGCAAGCCCGTCAGCAGGGTGCGCAGGTGCTGTGCGGCGGCAAGGCTGAAGGAAATATAATGTTGCCCACGGTCATCACCAGTGTCCGGCCTGAGATGTCGGTCGTGTGCGAAGAGACTTTCGCACCGATTGTCACCATCGAGACATTCTCTGACTTCGATGAAGCGATAAGGATGTTCAACCGCGGCTCGCAGGCAGGAACCTATCAGTACGGCCTTGCCTGCGGCGTTTTCACCCGCGACTTGAGTCGGGCCATGCGTGCGGCTGAAGAACTTGCGGTCGGCAACGTGTACATCAACGACTCGGCTACGTTCCGGGCCGACATCCAGCCGTACGGTGGTGTGCGGGATTCTGGCCTGGGCCGCGAAGGCCCACGTTTCGCAATCGAAGAAATGACGGACATACGATTCGTCTCCTTCAATCTCGACGCTTGAGCTGCAACCAAAGCGCACCAAGCCCACACCGTAGGAAATACGCCATAGGCACCTCTTGCCCAAAACCTTTCAGGGCAGCGTTGATTCTGCGAACGGAAATGGGAGCTCTTCGGCCCGGTCGTACCCGGCTTGGACTGAGCCCGCAAGCCCACTGCTGTACTGTGACGTTGGTGCCGGCAATTCAGACACTGCGCATGTTGACCCAAGTTGTTGGCTGCCCTTGGCAGCTCACGGTGTTGCCATTGGCAACCTCCCGGGTAGTCCTGGCGCACAGGATGGCAGGCAGTTGGCATCCATTTGACACAGGTGTGCAGGCCCAAATCCCGATGTAGAAGCTGAAGTCTGCGGTCGAAGGCGTTCGGCACAGCGGTTGTGATGCGATGGAGTGCTTGCGCTGCTTTGGCGTGACTTTGAGTTAGCCTCCGCAGACCGGTTCAGTACCGGAAATAGCCTGTGCGGGAAATCGGCATGACGCCAGTAAAGGCTTGGGGATTCTGCCGGCAGTCGGACAGCGGTCTAGGTCGGCGCAAAGACAAGTCTCAAGCGGTCGCGGATTAGTTTCAGTAGTTCATAGTAGCAGGTTCTGACTTGCAGCCACAGCTCTCGGCCATGCCGCACCACTTTGCCGGCGATGAA
>JBDRUN010000042.1:502-19793 GCA_039801365.1 candidate division WOR-3 bacterium | reverse complement strand
GCTTGATCGGTGCGCTGGCGGTGATGGTATTCATGATAATCTACTACTCAGTGGGCGGAGTGCTGGCCGACCTGGCGCTGGTGTTCAACATATTCTTCCTACTGGCAGTTCTGGCCGGGCTTAGAGCTACATTGACTCTGCCAGGGCTCGCGGGCATTGCGCTGACCATCGGCATGGCAGTGGATGCCAATGTTCTTGTCTTTGAACGTATCCGGGAGGAGTTGCGCTGGGGCAAGACGCCTTTGGCTGCGGTTGACTCAGGCTACCAGCGGGCACTGGTGACAATCGTTGACGCCAATGCGACAACGGTAATCACTGCCATCGCTCTGTACTTTATCGGCTCCGGGCCGATACGCGGATTCGCGATTACCCTGATCTCAGGTCTGGTCATTAACGTTATCACCGCCGTATTCTTGACAAGGTTCATCTTCGACTGGTGGCTGGCAAGGTTTGAGGTCAGGAAGCTGAGGATATAGCAATGAGACTCATCGGCGAGACCAATATCCAGTTCGTTGCCCGGCGCAGGTTGTTCTTTGTGATTTCCGGTATCCTGGTACTGGCCAGCGTGGCCGTCATCGTGCTGAAGGGCGGGTTCAACTACGGCGTGGATTTCACTGGGGGTTCACTACTACAAGTGCGCTTCGAGCGACCTGTTTCCACGGATGCGGTGCGCGGTGCGCTCGCTGCCGCAGGCGAGGCGGGTGCGGCCATCCAGCGGGATGAATTCGGCGATTTCCTCATCCGCGTGAAGCCAAAGGCTGGCTCGGTCAGCACAGGGCTGTCCGAACGAGTGCGACGTCAGTTTGAGCAGACTCTCACAGGCAACAGCTTTGAGATTCTGCGCGAGGAAACGGTTGGGCCGCATATCTCTAAGGAACTGCAGGGTAAGGTACTCCTGGCCGTAATCATCGGAATGATCGGCATCCTCATCTACGTGAGCTTTCGTTTTGACCTGAGATTTGGAACTGGCGCAGTCCTGGCGCTCATCCACGATACCGTGATAACCCTGGGTTTGGTGGCTCTTTTCAACCGCGAGATGACGATAACCACCATTGCGGCGCTACTTACGATGATCGGCTACTCAGTCAACGACACCATCGTTGTGTCCGACCGCATCCGCGAAGACATCAAGAAGATGCGTAGGGAGAAGTTCGCCGACCTTGTGAACTTGGCCACAAACCAGGTGCTGACCCGCACCATCGTTACCGGGCTTACCACACTTTTTGTCACGCTGTCGCTGCTGTTACTCGGTGCCGCGGCCATCAGGGACTTCGCCTTCGTAATGACGGTAGGAATAGTCGTGGGGACCTATTCCTCGGTATTCGTCGTGGCGAATTTCGTGGTGGAGTGGGAGCAGAGGTTCCCCTCGAAGCAGCGGCGGTAGAGGCCGTCGCGACCGTGTCGGACAGGTCCGACTCTGTGTCGGTGGTTTCAGGGCGGTCGCGCTGGTTCTTCCTTCAGGCTCTGGTCGGCTCCGGCCTGTTCACGGGCTATTTCCCGATAGCGCCAGCTACGGTTACCAGTCTTTTCGTCCTGCCGGCGGCTTACTTTCTTGCCCCCAGGCCGCTCTGGCACGTCTTGTCCGTGCTGGTGGTGTTCTTCGTCGGGGTGCCAGTAGCGACGGCGCTGGAGAAGGTCTGGGGTACTGACCCTGGTCGGGTAACGATAGACGAGATTGCCGGTACGCTCATCACCTTCTTTCTGATTCCGGTTTCAGTCTGGGGGCTCGTCCCCGGGTTCTTTCTCTGGCGTTTCTTTGACATCGTCAAGTTGCCTTTCATCCACCGGTCCCAGCGGCTGCCCGGCGGTTGGGGCGTGATGATAGACGACGTTTTGGCCGGCATCTGCGCCAACATCGCCCTGCGTGCGCTTCTGTGGCTTACGGTCCGGCTCTGGCCCGCGGTCGGCCTACTGTTCTTGAGATGAAGTCCTTCTGGTCACACCGGTCCGGCTGGTCAGGCCTCGGCCGTCTGCTCCGGGAACGCGGTCTGACCTTGGCTACCGCCGAGTCGTGCACCGGTGGTCTAGTCGGCAGTCTCGTTACCGACGTGCCCGGCAGCTCGCATTACTACTGCGGCGGAGTTGTGGCGTACTCGAATGAAGTGAAGGTACGCCTCTTGGGAGTCCGGCGGGCCACGCTCAAACGCTACGGCGCGGTGAGTGCGCAGACGGCCACAGAAATGGCGGAAGGCGTACGCAATCGCACCGGCGCAGATATCGGGGTTGCTGTCACCGGCATTGCTGGGCCCGGAGGCGGCACCAGGAAAAAGCCAGTCGGGCTTGTGTATATTGCGATTGCAGCAGGGGCCAGCAGGAGTCAGCAGCCGGAACGCAGAAGGCCGAAAGCAGGTTTCGGTACGGGAAGACCAAGAGATAAGAGCCTGAGAGCAGAGGTAAGAAGTCAGGCATTCAGATTCAAGGGCGATAGGAAGACTATAAGGAGACGGGCGGCAGCGGCAGCGCTGGCGCTCGTCATGGAAGTGCTGAGTTCCGGATACGACAGCCGAACCGAATCTCGGGCACTGGTGCCTTGATAGAGGGTTTTCCGGCGTGAGAGCCTTCGTCGCGGTCGAGATTTCTGACCGCGTGCGGGATCAGATTCGGTTGCTACTGGAAAGTCTCAAGGTCGACCCTTCAGCCAGGGTGAGTTCTGTTCGGTGGGTCAGGCCCGAACAGATGCATCTGACGCTGGCGTTTCTGGGCGAGGTATCTCTTGATTTCATTGAATCTGCAAAGCAACGTCTGGCTGCCGTAAGCTCGGACCAGGCGTCATTTGTCTGCAAACTCAAGGGGTTGGGGGCATTTCCGAGCCTTGGCCGTGCCCGGGTCGTGTGGACTGGAGTAGAGGAGGGGAATGAACAGTTGAAGCAGCTTTATGGCGCGGTGGTGCGGGAGCTTGCGAAGGTCGGCTACGAGCCGGAAAAACGGCCTTTTAGTCCGCACCTGACCTTGGGCAGATTGAAGATTCCGGCAGATGTGCGACAGATGTGCGAGACGCGATTCGAGAGCGAGCGGTTTGGGATTGACCGGTTGGTGCTGTTTCAGAGCATCCTGAGGCCGGTTGGTGCTGAATACGTGAAGCTCGCTGATTGGGGATTGGGAGAAAAGACCCCAATCTCTTGACCTGTCGCCAGGTTCGCCTATAGTCAGTCGGAGGTTCTCATGTTCAAGCCTTCGCCCGTGTTCTGGATTGTGGCCGGGCTGGTGATTGCAGCCCTGGAGATGGTTGTACCCGGGTTTTTCATCATCTGGTTTGGTGTTGCTGGCGTCGTCACTGGCATCCTCGCCATATTCATCCGCAATCAGTGGGCCCAGTTTGGCATCTTTCTTGGGCTTTCCGCGGTGCTGGTCATGTGTTCGCGGCTGATTGCGCGGCGTATCACGAAACCGGAGCCGGAGCCAGTCGGCGCGATGCGGCTGGTTGGGGTTGAGGGTGTTGTGGTTCGCACCATTGAGCCCGGCAATCCAGGTCGGGTCAAGGTTATCGGCGAGGAGTGGCGGGCCGAGGCGAGCAGGGCTATTCCGGCCGGAACTAGAGTGAAAGTAGTCCGGGTGGAAGGTACGCGGGTGATGGTCGAGGAAGCAAGCGAAAGGAGTGAGCAATGATCGGACTGGTTATCGTCATATTTGTATTCCTATTCTTTCTTGCCCTCCTGGGCATCAAGATCGTCAGGCCGTACCAGCGGGCGTGTGTCGAGCGGCTGGGTCGGTATCAGCGCACGGTTCAGCCCGGCTTGAACTTCATCCTGCCATTTATCGAGCGGCTGATAAAGGTAGATATGCGCGAGCAGGTGGTGGATGTACCGCCGCAAGAAGTTATCACCAAGGACAACGCAACCGTAACTGTGGATGCCATCATCTACTATGAGGTCACAGACCCGGTGAAAGTCCTCTACAATGTGGCCAACTTTCGGCTGGCCACCATCAAACTGGCACAGACAAACCTGCGCAACGTGGTTGGTGACCTGACACTGGACGAGTCACTGACCTCGCGCGAGAAGATCAACGCCAAGCTCAGGGATGTATTGGACGAAGCCACAGATAAGTGGGGCGCGAA
Source organism: candidate division WOR-3 bacterium (assembly GCA_039801365.1). Lineage (NCBI taxonomy): Bacteria > Pseudomonadati > Caldifarciminota > Caldifarciminota bacterium. The sequence continues at coordinate 15,736 of JBDRUN010000042.1, read as the reverse complement.
GGTGACGCGCGTCGAACTGCAGCGCATCGAGCCGCCCGGAGACGTGACCGAGGCAATGCACCGGCAGATGAAGGCCGAGCGCGACCGTCGCGCCATTGTGCTCGAGGCTGAGGGTGTGCGCCAGGCTGCGATTCTCAAGGCCGATGGTGAGAAACAGGCCCGGATTCTTCAGGCTGAGGGTCAGGCCGCGGCAATTCAGAAGGTGGCGGATGCAGACCGGTACAAGTTACTTACTGTTGCTGAGGGCGAGGGTCAGGCAATCGAGCGGGTGTATGGTGCAATTCACAAGGGCAACCCAACCCGCGACCTGATTGCCATCAAGTATCTTGAGGCTTTGGCCAAGATGGCTGATGGTCAGGCGACCAAGGTGTTTGTGCCTTATGAAGCAGCAGGGATACTGTCCGCGGTGTCCGTCATAGCCGAGGTGGTCCAGAACCGGAAGGAAGGCACCAAGGACCCCAAGAATCAAGGGGTATAGTATTCGAACCTCTGGCCCTTGAACCCTGGAACTATCAAGTCTTAGAGCCTTTCACCCCGTGTCTGACTGGCATCTGCTTGACGCTGATGAAGTCCTGACCCAACTTGGAACGGACCGCAGCCGCGGGCTTGAGCAAGCCGAGGCTCAAGCCCGACTCCGGCAGCACGGCCCGAATGTTTTGATTGAGCGCGGGGAGAGAGGCGCACTGGCGATTCTCAAAGACCAGTTTACGTCGGTTATGGTGCTGCTCTTGGTTGGTGCGGGCGTCGTCTCGGTGCTGCTGCATGAGTACACCGATGCCGGTGCCATTTTCGCCATCGTTGTGCTCAATGCGGTACTGGGGTTTATTCAGGAGTACCGGGCCGAACGGGCAATCCAGGCACTAAAGTCACTGGCGGTGCCGACGGTTCGCGTACGCCGGGGCGGGCATGTAGTCGAGATGTCGGCTCGAGACTTGGTGCCGGGTGACGTCGTGTTGCTTGAGGCCGGTTCACATGTGCCGGCTGATGGTCGGTTGCTCGAGACGGTCAACATGCGGGTCCAGGAGGCGGCGCTTACCGGTGAGTCTGAGCCGGTTGAAAAGATAGCCGGAGCGTTGCCGGCAGGAGACCGTGCGCTCGGGGACCGACGCAACATGGCCTACATGGGTACGGCAGTGGTCGGGGGCCGAGGCATCATGGTGGTGACAAGCACGGGGATGACGACCGAGCTCGGCCGTATAGCCGAGATGCTCCAGTCGGTTGAGCGTGAGCCCACACCACTCCAGCGCCGGATGGTTCAGCTCAGCCGTGGCCTGCTCTACGCAGTAGCTGGTCTTGTGGTTATTGTGTTCCTCGTCGGACTTCTGTACCACAAGGCCCATATCCGCGTACTGATACTTACTGCGATTTCGATGGCAGTGGCCGCGGTGCCCGAGGCTCTGCCCGCGGTCGTAACCATCGCGCTGGCACTTGGCGCCCAACGAATGCTCCGGCGGCGTGCGCTCCTGCGCAAGCTTCCAGCGGTCGAGACACTTGGTTCGGTGGACGTCATCTGTTCGGACAAGACCGGCACCCTGACCGAAAACCGGATGACGGTGACGGTGCTTGACGTTACCGGACATCGGCTTGAGGTTACGCCAGAGACCGGGCCGGGTGATGCGGCTGTTGCGCCGGCACTGGAACTGCTGCTCGCCGGCGGTGCCTTGTGCAACGATGCAGCCCTTGAAGTCGGTGAGGATGGACGGCACCGAGCCATTGGCGATCCAACCGAAGGCGCGCTGGTTGTAGCGGCAGCAAGATTTGGACTAAACAAGCCCGAGCTCGAGGCCATTCTGCCGCGCGTTGCCGAGGTGCCATTCACCGCCGAGCGTAAGCGGATGACGACCGTGCACCGAGTCACAAGACCCAAGGCACAAGTCATAGGGCCTGAGCCCAGAACACAGAGGCCCTGTATTACCCGGTCCATTGAGATGTTACGTCTTGGCGGCGAGTCTGATACCGGCTTCGTTTCGTTCACCAAAGGTGCAGTTGACGTCATTCTGTCTGATGCGACGTCGGTGCTTGATGGGCAGGCGGTTGTGCCTTTGACCGCAGACCGGCGGGTACGCATCGAGGCGGCGAACGACCAGCTTGCCCGGAGCGGCATGCGGGTGCTTGGGCTTGCGATGCGATTGCTGACTGAGTTGCCGGAGCGCTGCGATGCGGCGTTCGAGTCCGACTTGGTGTTCGTTGGTCTGGTGGCAATGATTGACCCGGCGCGGCCCGAGGTAAGAGATGCGGTCGCGACCTGCCGCACTGCCGGCATCCGGCCGATCATGATTACTGGCGACCACCCGTTGACCGCGCAGTACATTGCGCGGGAACTCGGAATCCAGAATGAACCGCCAAGAACAGCCGGAGCGTCGGCTATTCTCGAAACAGAATCCACTGTCCAGAACGTGGAACCCGGAATCCTGACCGGCACCGACCTTGCCCGGATGTCGGTTGCTGACCTTGAACCGGTGGTTGAGCAGACATCAGTCTTTGCCCGGGTTGCGCCCGAACACAAACTAGCCATTGTGCAGGCACTTCAGAACAGAGGTCACGTCGTGGCAATGACGGGAGACGGTGTGAACGACGCGCCGGCCCTGAAGAAGGCGGATATCGGTGTGGCAATGGGTATCACCGGCACCGACGTATCCAAGGAAGCGGCTGACATGGTTCTGCTTGACGACAATTTTGCCACCATCGTTGCTGCCGTAGAAGAAGGCCGGGTAATCTACGACAATATCCGCAAATTCCTGAAATACACCCTGACATCGAACGCAGGGGAGATATGGGTGATGCTACTTGCGCCATTCCTCGGCATGCCGATGGCACTGCTGCCGGTTCAGATTCTCTGGGTCAATCTAGTGACCGATGGATTGCCCGGCCTGGCCCTGACGGTCGAGCCGGCAGAGCGTGATACGATGCAGCGCCGGCCATACCATCCGTCGCAGAGTATTTTTGGCCGAGGCCTGGCAATTGACGTGATTTGGGTCGGTCTGGCAATGGGACTAACGTCGCTGGCGGTCGGCTTCTTCTCGTGGCTTGGAAATCACGACGGCAATTGGCAGACAATGATTTTTGCAACCCTGACGCTTGGCCAGATGGGAAATGCACTCGCAACTCGGTCTGAGATTGACTGGCCATTTGCGCGCGGGCGCAAGGCCAACCATGCGCTGACTGCAACGGTACTCCTGACGCTCGGGTTTCAGCTTGCAGTGACATATGTTCCGCTTCTGCAGCGGGTGTTTCATACCCGGCCACTCACCTTGCCTGAACTGGCGATTTGTCTTGTCGTCAGCACGCTTGTATTCTGGTTGATCGAGCTGGTCAAGTTCATCAAGCGGTCTTCAAGCCGGCGTTGCCGCATCGGGCTGTAGGTAATGGCAACAGGAGTATTGACGGACAACTGGGGGTGGTCTATAATTAGCCGCCTGGTTCAGGCGCTGGTATCGTTCTGCGCCTAAAGGGTTACGGTTCGAAGTCGGCAGCGGCCGCATGCTCAGCGCCGGAATCGGCAAACACACGTTTGATGAGAGGAAGTAAGCAAAAAGAGGAGGCTGTGTGAAAGGCAGAATCGGTCTAGTAGTCCTCGGGCTTGTGATTGCGGCTAGCGCATCCTTTGCGCTTCAGATAAGGACAATCGGCCCGGGCAAAATGCACCCAACATTCCAGGATGCGGCAGCCTGGCTTACCGCAAATTCGCCGCTCAGCGATGACATCGTGTTTGAGGTTTACTCCGGTACGTACACCGGCCAGACTAACATCCAGAGTTTCAGTCATAACGGCAAGTCGGTGACTTTCCGGCCGGCAAGCGGGCAGAACGTTGTCATCAATGCTGGTACAAGCTACGCTTTTTCCATCAGCTCGGTGAACCGAGTGAGGATAGAAGGACTAAGGCTGATCGGAGCGACGAGCTATGCGGTGTACCTCAATAATGCCGATACCTGCGTTATCAAAGGTTGTGTCATAAGGGCGGCGAACGGTGTCGGTATCGAGGGTTCTTCAGACTACGACTCGATCGTTGGGAACGACATTCGCGTGACGTCCAGTTACGGTATCTACATTACTTCTAGCTACACCAACTACTATATCCACGTTGCCAACAACTTTCTGGTGGGCTGGGCAAGCTACGGAATCTATGCCTACTCGCACTATTACACCGAGTTCTACTACAATACTATCTATACGACTTCGGGCAGTTACGCACTCCTTTCGTACTACGGTTACAATGAGAAGCAGCAGAACAACATACTCGTCTCGCCAAGCACCTACACTTACTATCGCTACTACGGAGATAATTTCCCTCAGGTATCCAACAACAACTGCTTCTGGCGGCTCGACGCCGGGACTTCGGTGATCTATAGTTATTCCTACGGCGCGCAGACTCTTGCTCAGTGGCGTTCGAGCACCAGCCGGGACCTTAACAGTATCAATGTTGACCCGCTCATTGGCGGCACGCTCAACCCGCATCTTAAGACCGGTTCGCCCTGTATTGGTGCCGGAGCGCCGGTAACTGGCATCACCAAGGACATTGATGGCGATACGAGGAAAAGCGGCACGCCGCCGAATGGACCGGACATTGGTGCGGACGAATACACCTCGGTGGGCGCGGCGATGTCAGGTACTTACACCATCAAACAGGATGGGACTGGCGACTTCAGGTCGTTTGACCAGGCGCTCGGCGCAGTTGTGCTGCGCGGTCTTGCCGGGAACGTGACATTCGACGTTTACTGCGGCGCATATTACGAGAACCTTGACATCCAGAGCATGCCGACCGGCACATACTCGGTTACATTCCAGGCGTTTGAGGCCACGGACGGGCCCCATCTTGTAACACTACATGCGGGCGGCGCGTCCTATGCAGTTTATATGCGTGATGTGAGCCGCATCCGGTTCAAGAACATCAACGTGACCGGGTTCACCAGTTACGGGTTCTACCTGACCTACAGCAATACGAGCATTGGCGCAGACAAGAACGTCATCCAGGGTTGCCGCATCAGCGGGCCAAATGGTATCTACATCAGTGACTACTGCGACGACGACAGCATCGTCGGCAATGACATTTCTGTCACGTCGAGCTATGGCATCTTTTTTGACGGCAGTGCGTACCAGTACCGTACGGTCATCATCAATAACTTCATCTACGGTTGGACAAGCTACGGCATCTACGCTTACTACCACTACGACACCGAGCTTTACTTCAATACCATTTACTCGGCCTCGGGTAGTTATGCGTTCTACGACTACTACGGCTACAGCAGCAGTCCGCCCACGGTGGCTAAGAAATACAAGAACAACATCTATTACAGCTCGAGCTATTGCTACTATACTTACTACGGAACTCAACCGCCGACCGAGTCGGACAACAACTGCTTCTGGCTGAGCGGCGGCGGTACGTCGGTCATTTACGACCAAGGCACGGCCCGGACTCTGGCGAGCTGGCAGAGCACGCGGAACCGGGACCTGGCGAGTATCAATCAGGACCCGCTGGTTACGTCGACGGGTAATATGCATATAAAGCCGGGTTCGCCCTGCATCGGCAAGGGTACGGTGATTACCGGCGTCACCACAGACATAGATGGCGACACGCGCAAGTCTGGTACCCCGCCGAACGGGCCGGACATCGGCGCGGACGAGTACGTGGCCAAGAGCCCGCTCTCAGGTACCTACACCATCAAGCAGGACGGCACCGGCGACTTCCGCAGCTTCCGTGAAGCGGTGAACGCAGTGTTTGCCCAGGGGCTGGGCGATGCGGTCGTATTCAACGTCTACTCCGGAATCTACCTTGAGAACCTTGTCATCGAGAATCTGCCGACCAATACCTATCCGGTAACATTCCAAGCTGCGCCAGGCCAGACGGTGACGCTCGACGCGGGCAACACGTCCAATGCGGTGTATATGCGCGACGTGAACCGGTTCCGGTTCAAGGGCATTACTGTGACCGGGTTTACGAGTTACGGGTTCTACCTCGGCTATATCTCGACTAGCTATGGTGCAGACAAGAACGTCATCCAGGGTTGCCGCATCAGCGGGCCAAATGGTATCTACGTGGATGCGTACTGCGATGACGACTCGATTGTTGGTAACGATATTGGGGTTACTTCCAGCTACGGTATCAACCTTACCAGTACCAATTACCGGTATCGTACGGTTATCATCAACAACTTCATCTACGGTTGGACTAGCTACGGCATCTACGCGTACTACCACTACGACACTGAGCTGTATTATAACACCATCTACTCGACCTCGGGCAGCTATGCGTTCTACGACTACTACGGCTACAGCAGTAGTCCTCCCACGTTCGGTAAGAAATACAAGAACAACATCTATTACAGCTCGAGCTATTGCTACTATACTTACTACGGAACTCAACCGCCGACCGAGTCGGACAACAACTGCTTCTGGTTGAGTGGCGGCGGTACGTCGGTTATTTATGACAATGGCACGGCTCGTGACCTTGCGAGCTGGCGTAGCGCCCGGAGCCGGGATCTGGCGAGCATCAACCTGAATCCTCAGATCATGAGCAGCACAGACCTGCACGTATCCGGGTTCTCGCCCTGTATCGGCAAGGGCGCGGTAATTACCGGTGTCACTACCGACATAGATGGCGACACGCGCAAGTCCGGCACCCCGCCGAACGGGCCGGACATCGGCGCGGATGAGTTCGCGGGCACGAACCGGATGAGCGGTACCTATACCATTAAGAAGTCCGGCGGAGACTATGCCTCGTTCGGTGCCGCGATTACCGACATGAGACGCCGCGGAGTCAGTGGTCCGGTAACTTTCGAGGTTTACACCGGTACGTACAACGAAGCGATTTCGCTTGCGGGGCTGATGACCCCGTATTCGGTCACTTTCCAGGCGCATGAGACCCCGGACGCGGTTGATAACGTGACGCTGAATGCGGGCGGTGCGAGCTACGCGGTGTACCTTGTTGACGTACGGCGGTTCCGGTTCCGCAAACTCACCGTGACCAACTATGCAAGCTATGGATTCTACCTGTATGGTCAGAGTTTCGACGTCGGGGCTGATACCTGTCTGATTGAGGGCTGCAAGATTGTCGGCCCGAACGGCATCTACATCGGCCAGTACTGCGACGACGACTCGATTATCGGCAACGACATCCGGCCGAACGGCTCAAACAATACCGGCATCAACATTACCGGGTACAGCGACGCCAACTACTACTGCAAGCGTACGGTCATCGCCAACAACTTTATCAACAGCTCCAACTCGCCCTATTATGCTCTTTACTTCTACTACCACGACTTCACCAACGTTTACTACAACACTTGCTACGGCAACTACAGCCAGCAGTTGGTGCGTGACTACTATGGCCGATACGGGACGTACAAGAACAACATCTACGACCAGCTCGGCACCGGCTACATCTTCTACTGGTACTACGGGTCCAACCTGACGACTGACTACAACTGTTACTGGAGACCTTCGGGCGGCTCGTTCATCTATTACTCTGGTTCTGCCTACACCTGGGCGACTAGGCCATCCTGGTTTGACCCGAACGGCATCAATCAGGACCCCCAGGTTGGCGGATACATGGACCTGCACCTCAAGGGGACCTCGCCCTGCATCGGCAAGGGCACGGCACTTTCCTGGCCGACCAAGGACTTTGATGGTCAGGACCGGGGCTCGACTGTTGACATCGGTGCGGATGAATGGACTTATCCGGGTGCAGCGATGTCGGGGGTCTACACCATAAAGCAAGACGGCACGGGTGACTTCCGCGACTTCAACGAGGCGCTAGGCGGCATTGTTCTGCGCGGTATGGCCGGTAATGTCATCTTTGATGTGTACGCCGGAACTTACACTGGTAAGGTCACCATTGAAGGGATCAACAACCCGTACCGCGTCACTTTCCGGGCACACGAAACTGCGGATGGTTACGATGAGGTCATCGTCTCAAGCGGCAGTGACTACGGCTTCAATCTGCGCGACCAGAGCGACTTTGCTTTCCGTAACCTTATTGTCCGTGACTTCACAAGCTACGGGTTCTACCTGCAGCACGTTGACGTCTATACCGGCTGCGACCGGGTGACAATTGCCGGGTGCAAGATCTATGGGCCGAACGGCATCTACCTGCACTACGGTGCGGACGACGACTCGATACTCGGCAACGAGATCAAGGTAACTTCGAGCTACGGTATCTACCTGTACGGGTACAGCTCCTACTACAGCAAGCGCAACGTCATTGCGAATAACTTCATCTACGGGTTTACGTCGCGCGGTGCCTATCTGTACTATCACGATGAGACCAAGCTCTACTACAATACCATCGTCAATCTATCATCCTCGAACTACTATTTGGTCGAGGATCAGTCCGGATTCTTCATGCAATCCCGCAACAACATCCTCTACCAGCAGACTTCTGGTAACTACTGCTACTACAAGAACAGCGGCAACACACTTTCCTCGAACTACAACTGTTTCTTCAATAATGGTACGAGTACCATCGCTTACTACAACGGCTCGTCCTATACCTGGGCAACCTGGCGGAGTTCGCTTGGGATGGACCTGAACGGCGTCAACGCAAATCCGCTGTTTGTGTCCAACTCGGACCTGCATCTGCAGCCGGGTTCGCCCTGCATTGATGTGGCAACACCAATTACCGGCATCACGACCGACATTGACGGCCACGGCCGCGGTTCAAGGCCGGACATCGGTGCGGACGAGCTGTACCGCGATATCACCGTAGACCAGGTCAACATCCCGACCGGCCTTATCCCGCTGTTCGTGCCGGTTACTCCACAGGTACATGTCAAGAACATCGAGGGCCCGGCTGCGACGGTTGATCTTGTCTTCAAGGTGTTCAAGGGCGCGACTGAGGTACACTCCCAGACCAAGACCGGCGTCACGCTCAACCCGTCAGAGGAGAAGACAGTCAGTTTCGACAATACCTGGACCCCGAGTCAGCCGGGTGCAGACTACACTACCGTGTGCTGGCACAGCTTGACTCCAGACGGTGCATCGGCCAACGATACCGCGCGCGGTACAGTCGAGGTTGCGACGATTGACGTCGAGATTCTCGAAATGGTACAGCCAACCAACTGGGTTGTGCAGGGTACCGATGTGTACCCGGAGTTGCGGCTGCGCAACAACGGTCAGTTTGCAGCAAACGTGACCGTGCTGTTCACGATTGACGACAACCCGCCGCAAGGCGATGCAGTGCGCAAGGATGCGGCACAGGAAGACGCCATCGTTTACAGTGAAGTCCGTTCGCTGAACATCCCGGCTGGCCAAGAGCTGCCCCTGGTCTTTGATGCCGCGTGGCTTGCCGAAGACCTCGGCAATTACTACGCCAAGGCATACCACTGGCTGACCAATGACCAGAACCGTCACAATGACACGATTGATCGCTACTTTGAGGTGATCTCGGGGATTGACCACGACGTCGGTGCTACCGCGATTCTCGCTCCGACTGGTATACTATTCCCGGGTGAAGAGGTCTTCCCGAAAGTCCGGGTCAAGAACTACGGCGAAGTCGCCGAACCCACGGTGCCAGTCCGGGTCAGAATCACCGGCCCGGCCGATGCCGAGGTGTACAACGAGGTCATGACCGTAAGCCTGGGTCTGAACGAGGAGAAGGATGTAACCTTTACAAAGGGTTGGACTCCGGCTGACCTGGGTGACTATGCTGTTGTCTGCAGTACCGAGATGGCATATGACAACGAGTTCGAAAACGACGCGACACACGGCACCTGTACGGTTGTGGAGCGTCCGCCATGGCCTGAGGGCTGGACCGAAGTTCGGTCTGTACCGACTGAGCCCACCAGCAAGGCCGTAAAGGACGGAGCTTGGCTTGCGGTTGGCCCGGACCAGACTGACGAGGGCGAGGTCATCTACGTTGCCAAGGGCAACAAGACGACCGACTTCTACAAGTACTACCCGACCGACGGTGACTCCGGTACTTGGCAAGAGCGGGCACCGATTCCGGCTCTGGAAGACGGTCGGACCAAGCCGCCGTCCAAGGGCTGCGTCGGAGTGTCGGACGGCGAGCGGTATGTGTACATGACCAAGGGCAACAACACCCTCGGGTTCTGGCGCTACGACATCACGACGAATCAATGGGACAGCATGGGCGGCGTTGGTGTGCCGCTTGGTAAGTACAACAAGAAGGTCAAGGGTGGTACCGACATGGTGTTTGCCACCTACAAGGACACCGGTTGCGTGTACCTCCTGAAGGGGTACAAAACCGAGTTCTATCGGTACAACCCGGTGGCTGGCAGATGGGACACCCTGCCTGAAGTGCCGTACGGTGCGAACAAGCAGAAGTACGACAAGGGCTCATTCCTTGTCTATGACGGCTTGAACACAATCTACGCGCACCAGGCAAAGTACTTTGACCGGTCAGATAATCCGCACCACTTCATGTTCCGCTACGACGTGGCTGCTGACTCCTGGTACAAGACCGCACTGCCGGGTATGCCGGTTTACGGTCTTGAAGGCGGTCGGTACAAGAAGAAGAAGTCAGCGGACGGTGCGGCGGGCGTGTGGACAGGCGGGTATCTCTACGCACTCAAGGGCGGCAATACGCAGGGCTTCTTCAAGTACTTCCCGGGCGCGGATACCTGGACCCAGCTCGATACAGTCCCGGGTAACGGCTCGTTCGGCAAGAAGAAGCGCGTGAAGTCGGGCGGCGACCTTGTTGCCTACGGAGCAGCGTTCTTTGCCTTGAAGGGTAACAAGTGCTACGAGCTGTGGCGGTACGTCGAGCCGATTGCCGCTTACGGCTTGCCGCTTGCAGCGAGTCGCTTTGGAGTCCAGGCCGGGCTGAGTGCTCAGGGCTCAGGCTTCATCGTCTCGCCGAATCCGATTGCCAGCGGCTGGGCAACGCTGCGGTACAGTCTGCCTAAGGCCGGGCCGATTGCGGTGACGGTGTTCGACATTGCGGGCCGGGCAGTGCTGCGTCAGGCGTATGGTGTGGGCCGGAGTGCATCGAGCATTCCGCTTGACCTGCGCAGCCTGACGAACGGCATCTATTTGGTCCGGCTTGATGCCGAGGGCTACACCGCGACGCAGAAGCTCGTAGTGCAGAGATAGAACCGATACCGGTCCAAGCGGACCGACTTGGCAGGGGCGGCTTATGGCCGCCCCTGCTGATTTTGGGAGTGCTGACTTGATTGTGCTTTTCGGAAAAAGCAGCGGCAGAGGGGTTATACTACAATCTAAGCTTGCGGCCGCTAGGCTATTCTTGCTCCATTAGCGCGCATGACTATGGCGTGCGTGTTGTGGCGTTTGGCGAGCCGGTTTCCATCTCAATTCCTGGCCGGGCAGGCTGCCGAACATTGTTCTGGTTCGACGATTCAGAAACCGGCTGACGACTGCGTTCAAGTGCATGGCCTTGTGCTTCCTGAATCTGAGTCTTGGCCTGAACCTGTGCTGGAAGGTTTGTATGCAAGCCAACCGCTTGTTCTATGAAGAGTTAGGTTGGACGCTGGGGAGGAACATGAAGGAGAATTCAGACTACACAATCACGACGAGCCTCGGTGGGGGAGTCACTCCCCGAGTCAGTCTCGGGGGCAAGAACGATGCTAGCGGTTCAGCGGGCTGCTGCCGGGTAGTTGCAGCGTTAACTCGGCATTCTCCGTGTACTTACGCGATACGGGTGACAGACCCACAACTGATGTCGGTTACGCCGAAAGGGCAGGCGCCATGTGGCGCTAGTCAAACTTCACAAACTTACAAAGAAGCGTGCCGTGCCGGCCGCGGGCGAAATAGACTCCGCAGAGCAGGACCGTGACTAGGTTCAAGTCATGGCATAGCTCGGTCGCGACTATTCGGCATTGCTAGAGACTGGAGCCGGTTTCTTCTCGGCTACTACAAGACATCTCCTGCGAGACAGCTTGACACCGACCAGAGTAGGTCTAGACTTTAGAGAAGTGGAGGTCTGTTGAACCGTCTTCTCATTTGTCTGATGCTTGCATTAGCAACAAGTGCGTTCGCAGGCGACACCATGTGGACCCGAGTTTACAGTTCTGGTCAGGGTGCACTGCCGGCAAAAGTCAGGTGTCATGGAGATACTATATACGTTGCCGGGTCGGCGACGCTGTCCAGTACGATGCAGGCGTTCTTGCTCAAGTATCTGGCTGACGGTACCCTGGAGTGGGCTGTGCCGGTGAGCTTCTCCTTCTTCAGCAACGTGACGGGCCTGGCTCTGGGGCCGGATGGATGTCCAGTGCTGGGAATGGATATCGGATACGGTACGGCAGTTGCCGGAGTTGCCAAGTTCAGCTCAGACGGAGAGACGCTCTGGACGCGCTCGTTTCCTGCCTCGGCTATTAGCGGAGTCGCAGTCAGCGGCAACGGCGATGTTTTCGGTTTCGGCACGAAGGGAAACCCGATACAGGACAGCGTGTGGGTTGCAAGAATTTCGACTGGTGGCAGTCTGCTGTGGCTTCGAAGCTACCGGCTTGGAGCTGCTCATCAGGTTCACGGTTTTGGGGTTGACAGTGCCGGCCACTCAATGGCGTTGCTGCGAGTCAGTAGCAACGGCGACCGTCCTGCTGGTCCTACCATCATGAAGTTTGGCACCAACGGCGAGACGCTCTGGGTCAAGACCTATTCTAGCATCCCGAATCCGGTCAGCATGACCGTGGCCCCGAGTGGCGTTGCGTTTGTGCTCGACGCTAGCAGTGTCAAGAAGGTGAGGTCAGACGGAAGCGTTGCCTGGTCGGCCGGCGTTCCCTCGGGCGCGCTTGCGTCAGACGTCGGCTTTGACGACGCCGAAAACGTCTTCGTGGCCTATACCGACAACCGGCCCGACATTCGTGTCCGGAAGTATGACGCGCAGGGCAGTCCGCAGTGGACAATGGGCTGTGTGCGACCCGGTCAGGATCAGGCGATGACAGTGACGACTGACGTGTTTCGCCGGCCGGTTGTGTCCGGGCTTACCGTGGAGCCGGATATGCGCGTCATCACGGTCAAGTTCGTGTCAGTACCGGGTCTGACCGAACAGTCCTGCGTTTCACTTGACCGCGTGTCTGCCACGACCGCGATCGCTTCCGGTGAGTTTGAATGCCGAGTTGTCAGGGCGGGACGATATCTGCTCACCCTGTTTGACGAGTGTGGCCGGTTGACATCACCGCCCCTCATCCTTGACCTGACGGAGGGACGGAATAGGGTCAGGCTGCCGAAGTTCTCTTCCGGTGTGTGCTTTGCCGTGTTGAGGGGAGAGGGAATTGTTGGCCTCATTCGCGTTGTCCATATGAAGTAAGGGAGAAAAATCTTGACACTAGGCATACCGTGGGCATAATTACACCGGGTTACGTCCCAAACTTGAGCCCAATGGCAAAGACGCTGTGCAGAGTCCGTGCACCTACTGCCGGACCATTGATCGCGGTTCTTGGATTAGAAAGGCAACCCATGAGGAGTGAAGTCGAAGAAAGGAGACTGCGATGAGATATATCATCTGCCTAGTAACGCTTGCAACACTTGTCTACGGAGTCGGGGCCGAGCGACAGTTTCCGCCGGCCGCGGTGAACTCCAGCCCGGACGGGAGCGCCGAGTTCAGATTGCCGCCGTCAGGCAATCCCGAGCTTGATGCGATCATCTGGACATACCAGACCCCTTATCCGTACGTCAATGGTACCCATCGGGCAGCGGCCTGCACCGATGGTTCTTACTACTACCTCTTGGGCGGGTGGAACCTTCCGGTAGACCCAACCGCAGCGCTGGCCAGCGTGTATCGTTACGACCCGGTGACCAACTCTTGGACGCAGATGGCGGACATGCCGGGGCAGAATACCAATCATGTCGCCATTTACCACCCTGGAGTGCACAGAATCTACGTTGTCGGTGGCTATGATTTCAACGTAGGAGCGAAGAATGTGAACTGGGAGTATAACATCGCCACCAATACGTGGACGACTAAGGCTCCATTTCCGCTTACGTGCTACGGCACGGCTGGCTGGGCCTATGGCGACTATATCTACGTCACAGCCGGGTACGGTTATAGCCAGTTCTATCGTTACAACGTGTATACCAATACCTGGGAAGAATTGGCCACTCGGCCCTACTCAGAGAGTCACGGAGCTTTGGTTGAGGTCGGTGGGAAGCTGTACAGCATTGGTGGCTGGCCTCGTTCTGAGAACTGCGCAATGTACGACCCCATCACTAATACTTGGACGACTCGTGCTACGATGCCCACGAACACGGGCGGACACGGTCTTGGCGTGGCACCTTTTGTTGGCAAGGTCTACGTATATGGTGGTGCTTGGGACGGTTTCCCTTGGGTGTGTTTGAACGCTGCCCGTGTCTATGACCCGCTCACCAACACGTGGACATCGGAAACGCCGCTGCTGCAGGTGGCTGGCGGGAGTTCAATTAGCGGCGGTCTTGGTCCGTACATGTACTATACGTCCAGCGCCAGTTATCCCAACCCGCCGAACTTTCACATGCGTGGTCAGTTTCCGGACGTGCACAATGTGGCGCTGACCAAGATATTTGCGCCGGCCGGTGCAGTGGACAGCGGTTCGACCATTACACCGCAGGTTGAGATTCGGAACCTAGGCACTTATGTTGAGAACAATTTCTATACCTATATGCAGATCGAGGGTAGGCCCGTGGAGGGTGTCCTGGTCAGCTCAATTGGCATTGGTGCTGCTGACACGCTGGAATTTCCCGATGTTACGCTCCACGGCCGGGACAGTATGGGCGTGACCGCGTGGACTTATCTCTCCGGCGATCAGATTCCTGCTGACGACACGCTCAGCCAGAAGTTCCTTGTCAGGGTCAAGGACGTTGCGGTGAGCCAGATAATGTGGCCTGGTCCGCACCCGTACGACACGCTGCCGCCGGATACGGTTCTCTATCCGCGTTGCCAGGTCTGGAACCTTGGCAACCAGAGCCAGACTTTCAACGTCCAGTTCCGCATTGGCGCGTATGAGAACACGGTGACGGTCAGCAACCTGTTGCCGGGTGGTGCGCGGTACGTGACTGCGCTTGCGCCGTACACGACCGTGCCGGGCGTATGGATTCACACGGTTGAGGCGATTCTTGCTGGTGACCAGCACCCGGATAACAATGTGCTGACCGACACGTTCTTTGTTCCGGGTACGGTGCAGCACGACGTTGCGGCCGAGGCGATAGTATCGCCGGTTGGCAACATTGATACCATCCACACAGTGCACTGTCGGGCTCGGGTGGCAAACTACGGCGGTGACAATGAGACATTCTGGACCTGGTTCTCGGTTACCGACACGTGCACTGACAGGCTGGTGTATCGTGAGT
>JBDRUN010000042.1:0-492 GCA_039801365.1 candidate division WOR-3 bacterium | reverse complement strand
CTTGCCAGGCGGGCTGTACACGACTGTGAGCTTTCCGGACACGGTATTCAAGGTTCTAGGTACGCACACCACGAAGTGCTCAGTGTACGTGGCCGGGGACCAGAACGCACTGAATGACGTAGTAACCGGCAGTTTCCAGGTTACGGCTGCGTCCCACAATGTGCTGGTGCAGGAGATACTTGCGCCTGTAGGCACAGTTGATTCGGCGAGCGTTGTGACTCCAAGCGCAGTGGTACGCAACGCCGGCTCCGAGACCGAAACGTTCAACGCCTATATGCGGATCGGTAGTTACGTTGCTGCATTCGTTGTCTCGAATTTGGGCGCGGGTGCGACGCGGACGATATCATTCAGCGACTGGACCGCGAATGCAAAGGATACGGTGGAAGCTTCGTGCTGGACGTATCTGGTTGGGGATGAGAATCCGGCTGACGACACGATGAAGCAGAATTTCTTTGTTGCGGTGCACGACGTCGGGGTAGCGCAGGTGCTGTA
>JBDRUN010000041.1 GCA_039801365.1 candidate division WOR-3 bacterium | reverse complement strand
TAGGGTTCGGGCATGGGTTTATCCTCCATGGTTTGATAGTGTTACGATCATTACTCGGTCGGGCCAGAAGGATACACCCTGCCCGACCCTTTTTCCAGCCAAGTTACACACAAATAAGGATACTACCTTGCCTGCGCTCGACCTTGACGAGTTGCTGGCGCTACGGGTATCATATGAAACGCGCAAGCGTCAGGCAGGGGGTCACGATGTGCCTTGGCCGGCCCTCTGAACTGCCGAGATGATTTGACAGACGTTCAGGGGACGATAGCCTTAGAGCGGAGACGATTGCCCGAGGCCGATTCTTGAGAAGCATGAAAGGAAAGCAGCAATGAAGGCAAAACTCACTTTACTGATCGTCGCGGTGCTTGTGACGGCCGGCTGTCCAGACAGGAGAGACAGGACGCAGGGTCGGAGGATGGCGGAGACCTGGCTCGTGACCTATCTTGAGGATACCAAGGTTGGCTACTCAGTATCAAGGCAAGACCAGCTCGCGGACGGTTACCGTTTTGAGAGCCTCATGAGGATGAATGTGACGATGGGCGGGAAGACTCAGGACGTCCGTTCTTTCTCAGAGGTCGTGACCGGCCTGGACCTTACACTGCAGTCGTTTACGTTCAGCTTCCGGTCGCAGGACCGTAGTCTGAGCGTTTCCGGGCAGGTGCAGGGCAAGGAGCTTGTAGTCGAAGGCACTGGTGACACGCCGAGGACGATTCCTCTGGACAGAGCGGTCTATCCAATGGCTGCGCTCGGACAGCTTGTGATGCGTCGACGTCCGGCGAAAGACTCGGTTTACCGGTTTCCCGTCTTCGATGTCTCAGTAATGTCGGTCATGACGGTCGAGGTGGCAGTCGAGGGTAAGGAGAGAATCAAGGTCGGTGGCGAGGAAGTGGAAGGGCTGAAGGTCAAGACCCGGCTCGGCCAGGTCGAGATGACGAGCTGGCTCGATGAGAACGGCATGCCATTGGTCGAGTTATCACCGCCGAGGATGCGGTCGGTGAGGACCACGCCAGAGAAGGCAATGGCAATGGAAGGCGGCCAGACCCGGCTTGACCTTTTGCGCATGTTCCGAGTGCCGGTTGTCGCAGTGATTGATGAACCATCCAGAGTATGTCGCGCCAGGCTGGAGATTAGCGGGCTCGACCCAGGGGAGTTCCGGTTTGAGAGCGACCATCAGAAGATGGTCAGCAAGTCGCCATTCGTGCTCGAAATCACATCTCCAGCCGCACCGGAAAGGTTCAGTGCGCCGGTTGCAGGTCAGGATGAGTTTGTGAAGGCGTCGCTGACCGTGCAGTCAGACAACGAAGCGATAAGGAGGAAGGCGCTGGAGGTTGTGGGGCAACAGCCGGATCTGGTTGCCGCGGTGCGTCAGCTCGTGTCGTGGGTTTTCACGGCCGTAGCCAAGGAGCCGACCGCTTCATTCCCGACCGCACTTGACGTACTCAGGAACATGAGGGGTGACTGTAACGAACACGCGGTGTTCTTTGCCGCGCTTGCCCGTTCGCTCGGAATACCGACCAAACTTGTCGCCGGACTGGTTTACATGGATGGAGCGTTCTACTACCACGCATGGAACGAGGTCTTTCTCGGTCAGTGGATTCCGGTGGATGCAACTTTTGGAGAGTTTCCAGCCAGCGCGCTGCACCTGAAACTAGCCGAGGGTGAATTGAGTGAGCAGACACAGATTCTTGCGCTTGTTGGTAGGATTGGTATTACGCTCCGGGAATGGAACTTGACGAACGGGAAGTAGGGGGAGCGAAGGTCCGGGGAACAGGCATCCGACGCCCGGAATCTGAAGCAACGCCGGAAATCTCTGACCAGGTCCAGGGCAACCGACAGTTGGGGTTTCGGAGACGGAGTACCCTACTTCTGGCGCAGAACGCCGGGGGATTCTTGCGACCGTGAGTCGGGTTGTCATTATTCTGCTTGACGGCCTCGGGTGTGGCGAGATGCCAGATGCCGGTGAGTTCGGTGACGAAGGTTCGAACACATTGGCGAACACCGCCAGTGCAGTTGGTGGTCTTGTTCTTCCGAATCTGGGTCGGCTTGGACTGGGGAATGTCACGCCGATTATGGGCGTGCCAGTGCAGGACATGTCTGAGGCTTGCTTCGGCAGGATGGCAAAGGCTTCCGCTGGGAAGGACTCGACGACCGGCCATTGGGAAGTCGCCGGCCTTATTGTTGACCAGCCGTTTCCGGTATTCCCCCACGGCTTCCCGCCTGAGTTTGTTAGCAGATTCGAGCAGGCCATCGGCCGCAAGGTCCTTGGTAACGTTGCAGCATCCGGGACCGAGATAATCCGACGCCTCGGCGAGGAGCACATGAGAACTGGCTGGCCGATAGTGTACACCTCAGCCGATAGCGTGTTTCAGATCGCATGCCACGAAGACGTTGTTCCCATCCAAGACTTGTATCATTTCTGTGAGATCGCCCGCAGAATGTTGGACGGTCCGCTGCGCGTTGGCCGAGTTATCGCTCGGCCCTTTGCCGGCGCGCCAGGTTCGTTTATCCGGACCCATCGGCGCCGAGATTTCTCGTGTCCACCACCGAGTCCGACTCTGCTCGACCGAGTGAAGGACGCCGGGCTGCCAGTCGTTGCCATCGGCAAAGTTGACGACCTGTTCGCCGGGCAAGGGTACACCGAGACGCATCACTCGCTCAACAACATGGAGTGTATGGATCTTGTCCTGCAGGTACTGGATGGACTGGGGCGCGGTTTGGTTTTCGCCAACCTTGTCCAGTTTGACATGGACTGGGGACATCGTAACGACGTACTGGGATTTGCTCGCGGTCTTGAGGAATTCGACCGCCGATTACCTGAAGTCATCGCCCGGTTGAAGCCTGGAGACCTTATTTTCATCACTGCGGACCACGGCAATGACCCGACAACGCCCTCGACCGACCACTCACGTGAGTATGTACCACTGCTTGTGTTTGGCCTCTCCATCAGGCACGGAGTGAACCTTAGATCCCGGCCGACGTTTGCCGACCTTGGCCAGACCGCGGCAGAATTCCTCAATGTGACACCGTGCTCGGATGGCACAAGCTTCTTGAAGGAGGTCACAGCATGACCCGGAACCAGAGACTTCGTCTAGCCCGCGCTGCCAAGATTGTTGTTGGTAATGCCTACGCACCATTCTCAAAGCTTAAGGTTGGCGCAGCAGTGTTGGATGAGAGGGGCCGAATTCACACTGGCTGCAATGTCGAGAACAGCTCCTACGGTCTGACCACCTGCGCCGAGCGGGTCGCCATATTCAAGGCCGTGTCAGAAGGTGCAAGACACATCAAGGCAGTTGCGGTCTTCGCAAGTACAAGAGAACCCACTGTTCCCTGCGGTGCTTGCCTGCAGGTAGTCTGCGAGTTCGGTGTCGACGCTGAGGTGATTCTCACCAACGGAAAACAGACTAGGTACTACCGCCTGCCGGACCTACTGCCGCACAAATTCCGGCTTAGGCCCAGACAGAAAGGACGCCCCGCACGACGTGTTCGCGCTGCTGCGCCGAGCCGTCAATAGGACAATAGCCGCCAAGTAGTTCGAGGCAGGCTTTCTTCTCTCTAGGCGATTCGTTCTAGTCCGTTCATGTAGGGCCGAAGCACAGCTGGTACGATAACTGAGCCGTCCGGCTGCTGGAAATTCTCAATGATGGCAATGAATGTTCGCGGTAGGGCGAGACCTGAGCCGTTGAGCGCGTGCGGCCAGGCCATCCTGCCGTCCCTTGTCCTGAGCCGCGTCTTGGTCCGACGCATCTGATAGTCCTCGCAGTTAGAAATCGAGGAAACCTCTAGCCATCTGCCAACACCGGCCGCCCAGACCTCGATGTCGTAGGTCTTGGCCGACTGGTACGCGATGTCCCACGCTGCAAGTCGCTTTACGCGGTAGGGGAGACCGAGCTCGCGGACCAGTGACTCGACCTCCTGTCTCATTTCCTCCAGCGCTTGGTAGGAGGCCTCGGGCCTCGTGATCCGGAAAATCTCAACCTTGTCGAACTGGTGTACACGAATCATTCCCCGCACGTCCTTGCCATACGAGCCGGCTTCGCGTCGGAAGCAGGGCGAGTAGGTAACGTACCTCTTTGGCAGGTCTGCTTCTTCAAGGGTCTGCTCGCGATGCAGGTTGGCGAGCATCGTCTCTGAGGTTGGTATCAGATAGTACGGGTCGTCCCGCATCGCGTACATTTCAGACTCGAGGTGCGGCAACTGGCCTGCACCCTCCATACACGCCGGGTTTGCCAAGACCGGCATCGCAAGCTCGGCGTATCCGTTCTGTCTGGTATGTCGGTCGAGGAAATACGCAATCAGCGCCCGCTCCAGTAGAGCACCCAATCCCTTGAATACGATGAATCGCGAGCCGGCAAGTCGGGCTGCAGCCCTCAGGTCAACTATGTCCAGTGCCTCACCCAAGTCCCAGTGCGCCAGTGGCTGAAAGTTGAATTTCGGTATCTCTCCCCACTGGTCTACAATCTCCTCTTGTGCTGTGACCGATTCGTGGGTCCTATTGGGCAGAGTCTTAGCCAGCGTCTCTAGTTCGTTCTCAAGCACGGCGAGGGTGGCCTCAAGCTGTTTTACTTTGTCAGAAAAAACCTTGGCTTTGTCGACAAGGTCATCGCATGTCTGTCTTATTCGTCTTGCGCGAGAGATTTCCTCCGACACCTGCCGCTGTTCAAATTTGGTCTTGTCCCGTTCCTGCGCAAGCTTCTTGCGTTCCGTGTCAAGGCTGAGTATGCGGTCAAGGTCAACACTGCATCGCCGCAATTCCAGGATGCGTCGGACCTCCTCGGGGTGTTCGCGAACGAACTTGAGATTCATGTTCGGGATTCTAGGAATATCTCACGACTAGGTCAAACATTGGTAAGCCAAAGTTTGCTTCTGACCATGACTTCCGCTGTTCGATTCCTAAGTTCCCATTCTTGTACCAAGTGTCCGCCAAACTGCTTTCACTAGCAGGTCATACTCTAGATTCACCTTATTGCCGACGCGAAGTTCCTTCAGATTCGTGTTGTTCCAGGTATGGGGAATGACATTGACGCGGAAACCTTCAGGTTTCAGCCCGGCGATGGTAAGGCTCACGCCATTCACACACACTGAGCCGTGTTCGACAAGGAATCTGCGGTTCTCTGCCTTCACTCTGAAAGCCATGCCCCAGGATCCGGTTACACGCTCGACATTAGTCAGCACCGCTAGCTCATCTACGTGGCCCTGCACAAAGTGGCCGCCCAGTCGGTCGCCGAGCACAAGCGCACGTTCGAGGTTTACCCTGGAGCCGATATGAAGCTCACTCAGAGTGGTCTGCTTCAAGGTTGCCGCAACCGCCTCGACCTGGAACCGGTAGCTGTTTGCTTTGATGACCGTCAAGCAGCAGCCGTCCACGGCGACGCTGTCGCCGGGCCTGAGCTGAGGAGCAAAGCCGGCCTCAATCGTCAGTACCAGATTCCCTCTCGTGTCCGCCGTGTTTGCCAGCCGGCCGATTTCCTCGATCAGCCCAGTGAACAACTACCCTCCATGCCGTTCTCAAGCACAAAGTGGCAGGGACAAAGAATGCTGCAGGAACAAGTTGAAGGGGCAAGTACGGTTTGGTCGCTATCTTGGCACCTTTCCATTGCTTTCTTTTGTTCTCTGCACGTTCCCTTCGGGCTGGTCATTGCAGGCTCGTTATCCTGGTTTCTTCAGGTATCCCACGGTCAGCACGTCCTCACCGTAACACTCGTGCCACACCGGCTTCAGGGTCAATACCTGCTTCAGACTTCGGGGTCTCATTTTCATGCCGAGGCTACGCCCCGCCCCCAGTATCTTTGGTGCGTGAAATGCATACACCTTATCCACAATGTTGGCGTCCAGGGCTGAAGCTGCCACGGTCGCTCCACCCTCAATCAGCACTGACATCACGTCACGACGATACAGCTCATTTAGAACGTCATCCCACATAAGGAAACCGTCTTCCGTCCGACGCACCGTGGCTACCTCGACACCGACACGTTCAAGTGCTTTCCTACGTCGTGCACTCTGCGACCCGGTCAGTATCAAGGCCTGCCCATTGGTTCTTATGAATCTGCTGCCGGCAGGAACGTGCAGCTCGGTATCAAGCACGACCTTCAAGATAGGTTTTCTTCGCCTGAGCTGACAATCGAGCCTTGGGTTGTCGAGCAGTACCGTATTCACACCCACGAGCACGGCATCTGACACTTGCCGTAACTTCTGGTTGTGTTGTCGGGCCTTGAGGCCGGTTATCCATTTCGACTCTCCGCGGCGCGTGGCAACCATACCGTCAAGGCTCAGACCCAGTTTGAGCACAACAAAAGGCCGATGCTGATTGTGGAAGCAGAAGTACGCCTCATTCAGCTTACGTGCGTCGTCAGAGAGCATTCCGACATGTGTCCGGATTCCGGCTCGGCGCAGGCATCTTATCCCGCGGCCCCGAACCTTTGGGTGAGGGTCCAGTGTCGCCGCAAAAACCCGTTTGACCCCTGCTCGAATCAGTGCGTCAGTACAGGCTCCGGTCTTGCCACAGAAGCAGCACGGTTCCATCGTAACGTACAGGTCTGCTCCACGGGCACTACGGCCAGCTTGTTTCAGCGCTTCGATTTCCGCGTGTGGCCCGCCGAAGACTCGGTGATAGCCGACACCAAACACTTTGTTCCCTCTGGCTAACACTGCACCCACCATTGGATTGGGAGATGTAAAACCCTGGCCGCGTCGAGCCAAGTTCAGCGCGAGCATCATCATCCACTCGTGCACGGCCAATCATAGAACTGGTCTTTCTATTGTCAAGAAACTAAGTCGTGATACCAAGGAGTTGAGTTGCTAAGGCTGCCGAGCTTCGTGTGTGCAATAAGTCATTGCTGGCAGAGTAACGTAAGCGACGGTTCTATTGCCACAATCCAATCACGCCAATTCCCTATCGCTGTCCGCCGCGCAGTGTCAGCCGACGATGAGCACTTTGGCCCCACGAATGCGGCGGGCCTTGAGGTCTGCGAGAGCCTGGTTAGCGTCTTCAAGCCGATACTCCTTGACCTCAGGCCGGATGGGGGCCTTGGCTGCAAGTGAAAGAAATTCAGCGATATCCTGGCGCGTGACGTTGGCTACGCTTCTAACCTCCTTTTCCATCCAGAGGTGCTTCGGATAGTCCAGTTTCAATAGCTCGGCTTTGTCCGACTCTTCTTTTCGGATGGCGTTGACCACAAGCCGACCGCCGGGTCTGAGTACGGCCAGCGCTGAAACCATGGGCTTCCAGACCGGCGTCGTATCAATGATAGCGTCAAGGCCGATGCCTGGGTTGTCTTCAGTATCTCCAGCCCATGTTGCGCCGAGTTCAAGGGCAAATGTCTGCTCTGACTTGCTGCGGGCAAATACATATACCTGCGCCCTCGGGTTCTGATGCATTGCCATCTTGAGTACCAGGTGTCCGGAAGCACCGAATCCGGTCAGTCCCAGGGTATTGAAAGGGCCGGCAAGTCGGAGCGAACGATAACCGATTGCCCCGGCACACAGAAGTGGTGCCGCCTCGATGTCAGAGAAGATGTCGGGAATCGTGTGGGCGAATGCTTCGGGCACGACCATGAACTCGGCGTATCCACCATTCGCGTCGCGTCCGGTGGCAGCAAACTCAGGGCACAGGTTCTCTTCTCCACGCCGGCAGTGTTCGCACCGCCCGCAAGCCGAGAATATCCACCCGACACCGACTCGATCGCCAATGCTGAATCGGTTCGCACCGGGACCACACTTCTCTATTCGGCCGATCACCTGATGTCCTGGGATTACCGGCAGCCTCGGCGGCGGGGTTCGGCCCTCAATCTCATCCAGTTCAGTATGACACACTCCGCAGACCGTCACGCGCAGGAGAATCTCTCCGGTTCCAGGTAAAGGTTCGGGCATCTCGACTAGCTTCAATGGCTCCGGGTGCTGTTCGAGACTAGCGAACTGGTGCAGAATCATTGCTTTCATATCAGCTCAGCATACGTGGCGGTAAGGACGAATCAAGGATTTGACACTAGGTGCGTTGCCGTTAGAATCCAACATGGCAGCAGTCTATTTGTGAGTACCCCCCCCCTTGATTCCTGCTATGCGAGAGCTCTACAGGCTAGAGTCACTCGACAGGAGCGACTCGAACTGCGGTAAGGACGTGGCGTCCATCGCATCCGGTCAGAATTTCGGGGAGGAAATGCGGAAAGGAGTGCATGATGTCCGAGAGGATGCTGTTGACTGCTACTTGTCTAGCCGCGCTGGTGCTGTCTTGCCGCTGTCCTGGGCCGTCCGCGGGCACAAGGTCCGAGTTCGACAATCCTGAGCAGGGCGACGTGACATACTGGAAAGATGTGAAGTTTACACCCGACACGTCAGACCCTTCGGGCAAGAAGGGTAAGTGGTCGGGCTGGTTCCATCAAGACGTGGTTGACGATGTCGCGCTCGGCAAAGGCATAATCCGGGCCAGGGTTGATGGCCGATGGCAGGACTTCGATGTTGTGGAGCTGCCGGAAGATTTCCAGAAGTGGAACTTCCAAGGCCGGCTCAGGCAACTGGCCGAGTACCGCGAATTGCTCGGTTCCAAGGAAATGCGCATGCCGACTCTATCCGGCCCGCACAACGGTATTGTTGCCAGTCACGGAGCGAGACGCCGAGACACTGAGTTCACTGTGAACAATGCGGTCAAGGGGATGGGCTGGTTGCCCAAACCGGAGAAGTTGGCCGAGGTAGCCGGGTTGCTCAAGCGTACGTGGAACGATTCCCTGTCTGACAAACTAAGGACTCTGGAGAGTCTGTACGCTAGGGGAGCCGAAGTATTTGACCTGACCAAACAGAGTTCGCTTGAGCTGTATGCGAGTCCGGACTTCGAGACTCATACTTTTCTGAATCAGATGACCGACCCGGGCGTTGCAGTCGTTTTTTTGGACCTGCCCAAGTCGTATGAACTGCGCTGCATCGCCCAGATGCTTCATCCCGACGACCCCGGACTTACCGAGTATCAAAGGCAGGCGGTCGAATACATTAACCTTGTTCACGACTACTTCCACGGCCAGTCTCCGCACAAGTCCATTGGCGTCATCTACCATGTTGTCCAGGTGTTCGACAACTCGCCCGGCAGGTGGCGAGGCCAACGAATCGTGCCGCCCAGATCGGAGTCGAAGGAGAACTAGATGAGAACTATGGGCATACTTATCTTCCTTGGTGGTCTAACCATGGCCCAGCCGGCCGGTGTCTTGGACACAGTAGGCGGCACGACCTACGACAACCAGAACTCAGGTCCATCCCTGCAATGGGTCGGTTTCGTGTCTGGTGTCGGTATCCACGTTGCTTGGATGTACTCAGCCCAGCCCCACGGGTCGAATTGGCCAGACCGCAACATGAAGTACAACTTCTACGACCTATCCACCGGCTCATGGAACTGGACTGAACCGGACTTCATGAATTCAGGGATGAAGCCGGTAAGTCGCCGTACCGGGTACGGTACGCTCGAAGTGAGTCCACAGGATGGTGTCGCGCTCATCGGCTGTCACTATAATGCCGGTGGCATGCCACCTCAGTTCGCACCGACCCTGGCCCGGGACCTCTTGCCTGGTGCGGGTATCTTTGACGAATGCGTCGGTGCGCCGACACTGACCGGTTATTTCCTTCCGATTGTTGCGATGACACCTGACTTTACTGTTCACCTGTTGACCATCAAGTTCGCAGCCGAGGACAATCTGTACTACTCGCGCTCGACGTTCTGGTGCACCTGGGAGACTCCGGTTGGCTGGAGTCAGACTGGGGCGTTCGGCCACAACCTGGTTGCCTCGACTCAGTCCAACAAACTGCTTGCGACATGGATGAGAGGAAATGGGGACTCGCTTGGGTTGTACTACCGGCTCTCGACTGACGGCGGTGCGACCTGGGAACCGGTGATGCAGTTGTCGGCACCGGCGGCATACGGTGGCGATACCGTCACTGTTTGCGCTCGCGGGGCGTCCGGCCTGTTCGATATGAACGATGATTGGCTGCTCGTGACCACGGTTTCTCCTTCGGTTGCGGACTCGGTACTCCCAAATCCGGCCGAATTGTGGTTGTACAGCTCGGGAACTGCCACCTGGCATCGGATCCACCGAGCCGAGTCTCACACGCTCGCCGGCGGGTTTGGCCCCCACGCTTCAATCTGCGACCGGCCGAGTCTAGGCCAGAACCGTGCAACCGGTCGGCTGTTCGTTGCGTGGGAGCAGTTTGACTCCAGTAATGTCGAACCTTCAACCAGCCTGCTTCGCGCCGACGTATTCCTGGCCTCGTCTGCGGACGGCGTCAACTGGTCTGCTCCGGTTCGGCTGACCGCACCGGACCAGAGTTCCAAGCGGTTTCCGAACATTGCCCGTAACTGCTCGGGCGACTCGCTCGCAATCGCGTTCATTCAGGACAGCATCGCTGGGTTCAATTCGGACAGTGTCGGCGCGGTCTCGAACAACCCGGTTTGTGTGTGGCGTGGGAGAGCTTCAGGTGTCGGCGAGTGCGACCTGGCTTTCCGGTTCTTGCGACCTACTATACTTGCCTCTCCCAACCCGTCCGGGACGGCTGTCTACTTGCGGCTGTCGGCTGACAGCTCCACAGAACTGAGGATCTACGACATGAGCGGCCAGCTCGTCCGGAGGCTTGCGGTTAGTCATGGTCCGTCGGGCTCCGGGTCCGCGACCTGGGACGGTCGTGATGGCGTCGGAGTTAGAGTCCCGCCCGGCTGTTACTATGCCTGTTCCGGCGTTGCGAATGCCAAGCTCGTACTGACCCAGTAGGGTTCGGGGATAGAATGCTTGTCGTTGTTCTGTTGTTGTTCGGGCAGACCAGTTCTGCACCGATGAATTGCGCTACTCCCATCTTTGATCGACTCTTTCCAAACGTAGCACTGCCGATGCCTGAAACCAAGCGTTCCGCTAATCCTCCGGCGCTGGGCGAAAAGCGGTTGGTTTGGCTTCAGAACATGACCGTGATGCCGCCCCGACAGTATCAGGCCGAAATGACCTGTCGGGCTCGGGGCTTGCACTGTTACGTGATGGTTGATGACTCGGTGTGGAACGCTGGGCTTGTGGACTCGGCCGACGCCGCGAGAATTGTTGAGCGGTTTGAGAACTCCAGCCCGCGGGACCCGTGGCACGGGGTGTGGTACCACAACACCACAAACCTGGGTATGCCGCCGGATGCAATTGACAATGACTCGGCCGTGTATCTGTTCTACTACAATATCGGTACCTATCACGGTATTGCGTTTGACGGATTCTGGCAATACTTCGACGAGTACTACGACTCGACCGCCATGCGGATGTGGGGCTATCATTCTAACGAGGTCGAGTGCGTGTATCTTGACTGCTATCCAAATAGTCCATCTGAGGATTATCGAATTGCCATCGCGGCCCACGAGTTCGGCCATATGATTCAGTGGAACTATGATCAAGCTGAGGAAACCTGGGTTCAGGAAGGGTTCTGTGAACTTGCGATGTGGTTGTTTGGGGCGCCCGACAGGATTTCCGGTTTTCCTTCAAACTCGGACAATGACCTTACAGCCTGGAGCGGGTCATGGGCCGACTACATCAAGACCTATCTCTGGTCTCTATTCTTGTATGAACAGTACGGCGGTCGTGTCGGCACCGAGCTCATTCACAACATCATTGCTTCACCAGAACGCGGCCTTGCTGGCGTAGACGCGGGTTTTGAGGCGACCGGACTGTCCGAGCGGTTCGAAGGAGTGTTGGACCAGTGGGTTGTTGCGTGCCGCATCAACGACACGAGTTTCGCCGGAGGCAAGTACGGATACTTTGGCGAGCGGGTGCCATATTTTGCTACAACCGCGTACCATGTGTCATACCCGGTGGCGCGCTCGGCCGACCTTGCCCGCTGGGCCGGTGAGCATGTGCTGTTCGGTCGCGGCCGCACGCTGGAACTTGAGTTCGACGGTGAAGACTTCGGTAACTTCCACGTTTTTGTGTTCGGCGAGGACACCATCAACGGTCGGATTCTGCTTGATACCGTGGAGCTCGACTCGGTTCAGCACGGAACCACTTTGGTCCCGGGCTTTGATACCGCCTATCAGTTGGTCTATCTGATTCCTGTGAATCACAACCCGGCCGGGCGTATCGGCTACTCGTACCAGGCATCGGTCACTGGTGCAATTGCTGAGCAGTGTTCGGTAGCTTCAGAATCACGGCCTGCGCCTACCGTAGTCAGAGCACGGGACCTTTGGCGAATAAGTGGCAACGTGAACCTGGTTTCAGTTAGTGGTCGCCTAGTTGAACGAGCTTCTGTCTCGGCTGGCGTCTACTTTCTGGTGCCTGGGGTGCATGTCAACGGGAGGCGGCGACTGCTCGTAGTGCGTTGACTAGCGCAGGCTTGGGGTTAGAATCGGGTCATGAGTGACAAGGACCTGAAGACACTCTGGGAAGACGTCTGCGAATGGCTTACTGATGCTACCAGGAGCGCAATCAAGGAAGCCGAGGACCTGACTCGTCGCGGCCGTCTTAAGATGGACATCGTGAACCTGAGCCGGCAGATTGAGAGGGGGCTGGCTGAGCTTGGCGGCGTGGTGTATGAACAAGTGTCGGCTGAGACGAATGCACCGGTTGTGGTTGATACTCGCATCAAACAGCTTGTCGAGAAGCTGGCCAAGCTGCAGGCCGACCGCCAGGCCAGGCAGAAGGAATACGAGGCCGAGAAGAAAAAAGGGTAGTTACTTCGACCGTGCCGTGCGGTCGCTACCCACCGCCGCGGCCTGGCACACTGAGTGGTGTGCCAGACCGGCACAATGGACAATTGCCAGGGTCCCACGTTTCCATGGTCTGCGAATAGACGGACGAATACGGTTGGCCTAGCTTGTTGTTGCCGCCACTCCGGTCAATGAATACACCAACCCCCACCACCTTTGACGGGAACTCATCCAGTGCGGTCAGTGTCTCGACTAGCGACCCGCCGGTCGTCATTACGTCGTCAACAACCAGTACCCTGTCTTCAGGCCCTAGCTTGAACCCACGACCTATCTTTCGACCGCTGTCGGTTTTTTCAGCAATTACGCATCTGCATTGAAGTTGTCGAGCGACTTCGTAGGCGATTATTACTCCGCCGGTAGTCGGTCCACAGACAACGGTCGGATTCTTGTCAACGAACCGGCTGGCAAGAGCCTGGGCAAATGTCTCACAGAGCGCGGGATTCTCAAGTATGCGGAACTTCTCAAAGTACTGGGCCGAATGCCGACCCGAACTTAGCAGAAAATGACCGTGAAGCAACACGCCATGCTGTCTGAGCAACTCGGCAAAGGTATCTTGGTTTGGTGTCCTGCGAGTTGGAGCTGGTACTGGTGACGGCTGCTTGGCGCGTCTGAATTTCTGGCGTTCCTTCCAAGGGCTTGTCTTCTTGCTCTTGGCTTTGATTTGTTTCCCACTCACTTTGTTCTCTCCATCTGTTTTCTGATTTCGGCAATCGTCGCCAACGGGTCCTTGGCCCGATATATTGGCCGGCCGACCACGATGTAGTCGGCGCCGTCCGCTACGGCCTGTTGAGCAGTGCCTATCCTTGCTTGGTCGTCAGGAGGACCTGAAACAGACTGCTTCCGAGTTTCGGCCAGTCGAATACCCGGGCAAACGGCAAGGAAATTCCGTCCACATTCGGCTTTGATACTGCTCAGTTCTTGGGCAGAACAGACGATGCCATCGCATCCTGAGGCTTTGGCGAGTTGCGCAAGAGCTAACGCTCTCTCACGGACAGTTCCTGAGAAGCCGAATACTCGGTACAGCTCGAGTTCATCGAGACTTGTCAACACCGTCACGGCAATCACCAAAGGTCGGCCGCTGCCGGCCTTGTGCGATGCTTCGGCCGCGGCCTCAAGCATTTTCGTACCTCCGGTTGCATGCACGGTCAAGAGCGATACCTGCATGTCCGCGGCCGCACTGACCGCGTCCGCCACCACCGTCGGTATGTCGTGGAACTTCAGGTCGAGGAATACTGACGCGCCCCGTCTCACGAACTCTCGTACCAGACCCGGTCCGGCTCGGCCGAAGAGGTCCATCTGCAACTTGTAGCAGTCAACTCGGTTTCCGATGCGGTCCAGCCACTCAAGCGCCTTGTTTTGCTGGGCTACATTCAGAGCCAACGCCAACTTTGTCATCGCTATCTCCTCGTGCGACCAACAACCTGTTCCCACGACTTCACGCTGTTCCGACTGAGCCAGTCCCTGAGTTCCTGCCAGACCCGAAGTGGTGCACTCGGGTCTACTAAGCTCGCGGTACCGACCTGCACCAGTTTCGCTCCCGCACTGAGGAAATCCAGCGCGTCCCGGCCGCTCGCGATACCACCGCAGCCAATGACTGGGATGTCGACTGCCCGCGCGACCCGTTCAACGCAGAAGAGTGCGAAAGGTTTCAGCGCGGGGCCGGAGATGCCTCCGGTTACGCCACCGAGGAAAGGTCTGCCTGTTTCATCCAGAGCCAGACCGTAAAGTGTGTTCAGTACCGTTACGCCGTCTGCTCCTGCGGCCTCGGCTGCTCTTGCGGTCTCGGCCGGGTCAACAAAATTCCCTGTAAGCTTGACGATAACAGTCTTGCGCGTCTGCTTGCGGACCAGTGCTGTTATTCGCTCAACCATCGTAGGGCTCTGCCCGAACGCTACGCCGCCATGTCTCACGTTTGGGCACGATACGTTCAATTCGAACCCGTCGAGTTTTTTCTCGTCCAGCTCGGAGACAAGCCTTGGGTACTCTCCGAGCTTGAAACCGGCTATGTTGACAATTACTCGGCACTTGAGCGTGTTTAGGCGAGGCAAAATCTTGGTACGAAATGCAACAAGTCCGGGGTTTTCGAGTCCGACTGAGTTCAGGATGCCGCCCGGGAACTCACAGATTCTAGGTGGCGGGTTTCCGGGCCTGGGATCGAGCGTGATGCCCTTGGTTATGATACCGCCAAGCTGGTTCGAGATACGTCTGAATCGCAGACCGAACTCCCAAGTTCCGGATGCGGCTAGCACCGGGTTGGAGAACATGGTCTGACCGACGCGGATGGCAGCTGGACCACAAGTTGTAATCCTTGACCGTGAGCGGCCGGCGGCGAACCGGGTGTGGACCTTCACAGTATGACCTCGTTCAGCAATACCACCGGCCCTTCCTGACAGAATCGGGTGTACCCGCCGTCTCTTCTAGGCAGAGCACAGCAGTAGCATATTCCGGTGCCACATCCCATCCGTTCCTCGATATATCCCCAGACCGGAAACGGGGCCAGGCGACAAACCAGCTCGGCAAGCATCGGCTTCGGCCCACAAGCCAGCACCACGAGCCGCTTCACGCCTCCTGTCTGTTGCGCTCCGTATTTCTTTCCAGTCCCTTCGGGGTCTTGAACCCGGATTCTATTCACCAGTAGCTCCGTTACCGTTCCGTGATATCCGGCGCTGCCGTCGTCAGTCGCCACCATGACTGGTACGCCGGTGCGCTGGAACTCGTCCACGAGTATGAGCCGTTCTTTGCTTCGTGCGCCAAGAAAAACCTGAGTGTGCCTGCGCTTCTTCATCCGTCGCACGTAGTACAGAAGAGGGGCCGCGCCCACTCCGCCGGCGCAGACGACCAGTCTGTATTGATCCAGAGGCGGCGCTGGCTTACCCAGGGGGCCGAGTACGTCAAGGTAGTCTCCGGGTTTCGCCCGGGCAAGCATCTCAGTACCTCGGCCTCTCACTTGGAAGATGAGCCTCAGCCGGTTGCCAGCTACGTCCGCCACCGAGAGTGGTCGGCGTAGCATGGGGTCAGGGCCAAGGCCGGGTCTGACACCAAGAAACTGACCGGGGTCGACAGTTCTTGCCAGAATGGTTTCCCTGATCCAGAAAGAGACGATGTCAGCGGTCAGCCAGGTTCTGCCCACGACCAGCGCGGGCCGGCTAGTCAATAAGCTCAAACTCTACCCTGCGGTCGAGCCAATACTCTTCCGGTCTGGTTGAAATCAGCTTGTGCTCGCCTTCGCTTCGGACTTCAAGTCGCGCTGCGTCCACACCGGCGTCAGCCAAGAACATCCTTACCGCATCAGCCCGCTTCAGGCCCAGTGTCATGTTGTATGCATCAGAGGCTCGCGGGTCGCAGTGTCCAACAATCCTAACTTTCACCCCCGGGTATGCTTTGAGCTTCTCAGCGTTCCTGCGCAGGACCTCGGCGTCGGCATCACGTATGTTCCACCGGTCGGTGTCGAAACGAACAATCTCAAGCACCAGCGCCCCGGGGTGCGTGGGCTCGGCCTTGGCCGTCTCCGCGGGGGACGCTTTGACCGGCATCTTTTCAGGCAGTGTTTCGGCCGGAACGAAACGCGTGGTTTCGGCGCTTGGCCTTTTACGGAGCCGCTCCGGCGGGCTCGGAGTGTGTGCGAGAGTCTCCGAAGCCGATGGCAGTGGGGACGGGGTTGGTCTCACGGTATCAGGGGCAACGGCGAGTGTGTCCGGCTTGGTGGCCTTTTTCTGGGCTACCTTGCGTTTCGGGACCGGTAGACCGAGCCAAAGTTTTGCCTCGTCTGCGTACTCAGTTTGGGGATACTCGGCAATGACCTGGTTCAGGACCGGTATCGCGGCTGCTGTGTCGCCCTTCGCATTTCTCAATATCCAAGCCTTGGCGAACAGCGCCTTGGGTGCCCACTGGCTTTCTGGAAATGAGTCGTACACACTTTGGTATAGCCTCATTGCTTCATCGTATTCCGCCAAGTTCAAATTGTGGATTTCGGCCAGAAGGAACCGTGCCTCGGCTGGCTCGCGGACGGTCGAGTCACCCTTTGCCAAGGCATCAAGAAGTGAGAGTCGTTTCACTGCCTGGACGCCATAGTTCGAGTTTGCCTTGCGTGTCTTAGCTGTGTCGTAATAAGCTCGGGCTGCGACAAAGTTCTTCTTCTGTTCGTGGTGCTTGCCGATGCGGAAGAATGCTTCAGCGCCGACATCACTCGACCCGCGTACTTTTGCCCAGGTGGCAATTGCATCCTCGTGTCGGCCCAGCTCGTACAGTGCGCGGCCGAGAAGTAGGTTTGCTTGGTCGTCAAGGTCACGGTAGCGGCCGAGAACTTCTTCTACCTGACGTGCCGACTGTTCGTATTTGCCCTCCTCGAGCAGTACCGCGGCGATCTGCAGCCGCGCATTAGCCCGGGCTATCGGGTCATGCAGCAGTCGGACGCTGTGTTGATACCATTTTTCTGCCTCCGGCCACCGCCCCAAACGGAAGCAGGCGTCGGCCAGGAGTTCGACCGCGGTCCGGACGTGTGGTGAAGTTGGAAAATTTGCGACGAAGGCAGAGAGCGAGTCCACGGCACGGCCGTAGTCTTCACGGTCATAAAATGCTGCTGCAAGGTTGAAAGCGGCCACGTCGCGCAGGCGTGGATAGTTCCTCTTGACCCCGTCTAGCACTACCGTTGCGACACCGTATTCCTTATTCTTTAGGAGCGAAAGTCCGCGGTACAGCTTGGCTTGCGGTACCAGTCGGGAATATGGAAACGCTAGGACAAGTTGTTCGAAATGGCGCACCGCCTTCGGGTAATGGCCCATCTCGTAGTAGCCCATTCCGATGAGAAACGTCGCATCGTCCACCCAGGTTGAGCGCGGCCAGCGCGAAATCACCAGAGCCGATTTCTCGATTGATTTCTCGAACTTCGCCTTTGCCGCGGTGACCTGCTTCTGTTCCTTGAGTCGGACACCTTCCTTGTAGTAGCTCTGGGCGTTGTAGAAGGTGTTGAAGTAGGCGCATCCGGACGCAAACAAGACCAGTGGCACGATTGCCACTCGGGTCAGGATGCGTCGGGCGGAATTGGTCAAGATTTCCTCAACGCATAATCTAGTTGGACGGTGCTTGCTGTCAAGCGCAGGGTTCACAGACGGTCTCGACGTTCTTGACAGGTCGAGTGCGAACTGGTAGAAATAAACCTTGATGAGAGAGATCATTGTGCCCGAACATGTGCGGACCGACAGAGAGGCAATGGACCTTGCGATTCAATGCGCTCTAGCTGGAATAGAACAGGGCCAGTCTCCATTCGGATGCTGTATTACCAAGCAGGGCCGCGTGCTTGCCGTAACCGGCAATACTGTGTGGCAGGATACCGACCCGACCCGGCACGCCGAGGTTAACGCTATCCAGGCCGCGTGCAAGAAGCTCGGTACGATTGACCTCTCCGGGTGCACGCTCTACGCGACCTGTGAGCCGTGCCCGATGTGCTTTTCTGCCGCGCACTGGGCAAGGGTTTCGAGAATAGTGTACGGCGCCCGTATCGAGGATGCAGAGCAGGCTGGGTTCAATGAAATTCGACTGCCCGCTGAAGAGCTCCGAAAGCTCTCCGGTAATCAGCTTGAGCTCTTTCCAGGCTTCATGCGGGAGGAGTGTCGGGCCGTGTTCGATCAG
Organism: candidate division WOR-3 bacterium; assembly: GCA_039801365.1. Taxonomy (NCBI): domain Bacteria; kingdom Pseudomonadati; phylum Caldifarciminota; species Caldifarciminota bacterium. The sequence goes on along the minus strand of JBDRUN010000041.1, from coordinate 1,481 downwards.
TGGCAGCGGCTGGGCCGGGGTAAACCCTACTAGTAGAACGCATACCGGAGTCAGCGGACGCTTCTGAAAAACGTCCTTGTCAGTGGCCGAGAGCAGCCATTCTTGTTGCTTCATTCCAAGTGACGCGAGCGTTTACTGTACTCATGCCTCGATTCGTCCGGCGGCGAACATATCTGCCTCCGAGCCTAAGTTTCCTATTCTGTTCCTCTTGGGGTGGAAAAGCCGCTGTCTTTGCTTGGACTGGTTTCGGCCAATCTTGCAACAAACGGCAGTTGGAAGATTCGAATGTACCGGACATAAGACCAGTATTGCCTGTAGGTTGGAGCGAAAACCAAGGCTCATAATTCAAGGGTAGGGGTCGCCAAGGAGGCGGCTACCCATGGCATCTTTGGTTTTCGGCCAGGTCGTAGTGCGGCCGAGTTGTGGGTCGTTCGGCTCCGGTCTGACTACCTCTCGGACTCCAGTTTGAGCTACCGCTTGGTTAGCCGGTGCTCGTGTACGCACGGTGCCTGATTTGTGACACAGGGCGTGACCATCGCGGCAACACGACAAGTTCGGCGGCCAATTATGCCGTAGCTCAGGTCGCATGCCATCGAGCCGGACTCCAGCCCGGTCTTACCGATGGTATCGGTCTGACTCCTGGCTTTGCCGAATTCGAAGTCAAGGGCGAGAATCTCGGACAGGCTTGATGGCGACCGAGAACGAGTCATGCGGAGCCGCGCAGGCATCCGGGCATGCTTGGGTCCAGCAACATCGGGGTTGACGAGGGCTGAGCCGGACATAGAATCTTCGGGCCGAGAAAGATAACCCATAGCCGATGAAGAAGTTTCTGTTACAGGAACCGACCGAAGTTGTGACTCCGGGCGGGCACAGGTTCACGTTACTGCGGCACTTCTGCAAGGGGTGCCGGATATGCGTGGAGTTCTGCCCGACCAGAACCTTAGAGCTTGATGACCGGTTCAAGGTCAAGGTCGCGTATCCGGAGAAGTGCATCGCGTGCCGGATGTGCGAGCTGCGTTGCCCGGACCTGGCGATATTCGTTACGAAAGGGAGGGTTCAAGGGGCTGAGGGTTCAAGGGTTGGAGCAGCCGGAGGTGTTCTGGACCGACAGGCAAGAGCGATGAATCCGCAGGTCGCAGGGAACGCCAAGGCACACGGCAGCAGGCAGCCGGCGAAAGGCGGTTCCTAGTGGCGGCGCAGCTCCTATCCGGCAACGAGGCGTGCGCCATCGGCGCAATTCGGGCCGGCGTGAGGTTCTTTGCTGGGTACCCAATCACGCCCTCGACCGAAATTGCCGAATACTTGGCGCGGGAGTTACCCAAGGTGGGGGGGACGTTCGTGCAGATGGAGGACGAAATTGCTTCAATCTGCTGCATGAATGGCGCGACCGCCGCAGGCTTGAAGGCGATGACCGCAACTTCCGGGCCAGGGTTTTCGCTGATGCAGGAGGGTATTGGGTACTCGATAATGGCGGAACTGCC
>JBDRUN010000040.1 GCA_039801365.1 candidate division WOR-3 bacterium | reverse complement strand
TTCTTTCAGTTTCGTCTCGTGCAGCAACGTTTTCACGCTTCCTCGCAACGCAAGCCAGTCTCTTGGCGGAATGCCAGCCGACTTTGCGGCCGCCCTCAGGGGGTCACCATGTACCTGGGCTAGAGCTAATGTCGCACCCCTAGTCCCTATATAGAACTGCAAGAAAGAACGCTGCGTCTCTTGTATTTCCTGTCAAGTTCTCGCGTCTAACAGGTATGAACAACTTTCACCGATTGGGTAAAGGGAGGAGCAGCCTTATGGACAACCATGGTATCGGTCAGGAATTCCTTCCTTTCAAGCTCGGCGTGACTGAAGAAATCATCACCAGCCTGAGCGGCCTGGCCCTATTCCATGAGGCCACCCTGCCCTCCGGAGTCGTGGCGCAGACACACAAGCGCTTGCCGACACCCTGCTCCAACCGTGGTATCAGTCCGGAAGACTACGTCATGCCCTTGGCGCTTATGCTTACCGGCGGCGGCCAATGTCTGGAGGACATCCGGGAGATTCAACAGGACTCCGGGCTCAGGAAGCTCTATGGCTTCCGTCACGTACCCTGAGCCGATGCTGTCGGTGTCTGGCTCAAGGTACCCTACTGTATCCCGGGAACAAAACAGGTCAACGAATACTTGGCTAGTACTGCTATCATCAAGAGCGGCGTCCCCGACTTCACACTCAATACCGACGCTACTTTGATTGAAACAGAGAGTGCCACGGCCAGGATGTGCTACCAGGACTCCGCACTTTGGCTCCGCTTCTGAGCTTCTTGGCCGAGCTGGGGTTGTGCGTGGCCTGTGACTTCCAGAATGGCAATGTGCCGGCCGGTGTCGGCATCGAGAAGCAGCTTGAGCATACGCGCAAGCTACTTGCCTCACTGAGCAAACGGTTGCGTTAGTTCCGCAGCGACTCAGCCGGCTGCCAGGCCAAGGTGTTCAACGCCTGCCGGAAATTGAAGGTGACCTTCACCATCACGGCTGACCAGGATGCGGGGGTGAAGGCGACAATCAAGCGTCTGGCAGAGGAGTAGAGTGGCCGGATGCGGCTGGTCGGACCGGATGGGAAACAGACCGACCGGGAATACAGGACTACGGTGCATTGTATGGAAAAGACCGAGGCTTTCACCATCATTATCGAGCGTTGGCCGAATCCCCGGCCGGACCTGTTCGATGGAGCCTACTGCTACCACGCGATTGCGACCAATGACTACGAGCGAGAGACGAAAGACATCATCTGGTTTCATAACGGCCGGGGCAATGCGGAGAACAACAAAGAGCTCAAGAGCAGCTTCGGTATGGGCTACTTTCCGTGTCAGAGTCTTAGGGCCAATGCGGTGTGGCTGGGGCTTGGCGTATTGGCGCACAACCTGGCGGTGGTAGTGAAGCGGTTGCTGTTAGGTGGTGACTGGGTCACGAAGACGATAGCCACGTTCCGCTGGCAGCTTGTCTTCATCGCCGGCAAAGTGGTGCCACATGGTCAAGAGCTGTGGTTGCAGGTCAGAACCTGTTACCATGAACTACTGAAACTTATCCACGACCGCTTGAGACTTGTCTTCGCGCCGACCTAGGCCGCTGCCCGACTGCCGGCAGATTCCCCGAGCCTTTACTGGCGTCATGCCGAATTTCCGCACAGGTCATTTCCGGTACTGAACCAGTCTGCCGGAGGCTGGCACAACAGCGCTTGAGCAGCTCGCGGCACTTTATGGTATCACAACTGTCGTATCAAGCGCCTTTGGCCGCAAACTTCAACTTCTGCATCAGGATTTTGGGATCAGGTCATGGATTGACAGAGTCGGAAGCGTAGTGCTATTATCAGTGGTAATGCCAGCCCGACGAGATGAACCGAAGAGAAAGCCAAGTGTGTTCGAAGAGGAGATGGTACCTTGGCGGTAGCACTCGCTGCTTCAGTGGTTCTTTTTCTGAGTCAAGTCGCCAGGGTTGACTCAATCGAGGCGGTAAGATTTGCAGGGAACCGAACGTTCTCCGGCCGGCAGCTTCTAAGCGTTGTCACAGTCCGGGCCCGACAGCCATTGGACGAGCGCCGACTTGATGGCGATGTAAGGGCGCTTGAGCAGTTCTACCATGATAACGGGTTCCGCGATGCCCAAGTCGGCCGGCGGGTGAGCAGGGGGCGACGGATGTACGTCGTTGTGCTGAACGTGGTGGAGGGAATAAGAACGCGTGTCGGTACGATTGCAATCATCGGAAACCGAACGTTCGAAACAGAACGGCTTATCCAACTATTGCCGGTGAGGGTGGGAGGATATTATGATGCCGGTTCAGTGAGCCGGTGTTTGCAGGTCGTGAGAACGTTGTACCTTAATTCCGGATACCCATTTGCTAACGTGACAGCCGAATGGCGGTATGGGGACACACTGGCCGACCTTGTTGTTGAAGTTACCGAGGGACCACGCTGCTATCTCGGTGAACTGCGGGTGCGGGGCAACCGAACAGTTCGGACCGCCACGGTGCTGAGGACACTGGAGCTGCGCGAGGGAGAGATGTTCAGTCAGCAGCGTTTGCAGGAAGCCGCGCGACGGCTGTATGCTACTCGGCTTTTTCAGCGGGTACTGTTCCACGTATTGCGGCCGGATACGTCGAGCAACCGTGTTGTGGTGCGGTTCGACGTCGCCGAACAGCCGTATCGGGTTTTTGCATTCGGCGGCGGATTCGAGACTCCGCCGTGGCGTCTGCTCTTCTCCATCGAATGGGAGCACAACAACGTCCTGAACCGCGGACAGCAGTTCGACGTTAGCATTGAGTTCAGTCCTAACTTCAGCGGTGACTTCCGGACAGCACTGGACGTCCACTATCGCCTACCGTATCTGATTCTGATGAGGGTTGATCTTCAGACCCATCCGTTTTTCTACTGGGAGAGGGTGGATACGCTGCTGCGGCGGGAATACGGTATCGAGACCGGGCTTTGCCGGAACCTGACCAGGTATCTGAGTCTTGGGTTGTTCAACCGGCTGAGGCTCGTTGCCGATACTAGCCGGGGTATCACAAATTCCGTGGCACTAAACGCAACGTATGATTCACGGGACGATTTCTTTGATCCGGCTTCTGGGTTGTACGTCAGGCCCGCGGTCGAGGTGGCCGGCGGAAGCCTTGGTGGTGATAACGACTTCTATCGGTTTACCGCTGAGACACGTTGGTTTCAAGTGGTCGGTCCGAGGTTCGTACTGGCGGTACGGGCGATGGTTGGCCGAGATATACTCTTCGGCCGAACTGTCGCAATACCGTATTATGAAGGTTTTGCGCTTGGTGGCCGAAATACCCTGCGCGGATATCGTGATCGGTCACTGGGGCCGGATTCAATCGGTACCGACCGGTTCGGTCCGGCAGTGCTGAATACAAATGTCGAACTGCGTACGCCGTACGTTTTCGGTTGGGTCGGCCTGGTCGTTTTTTTCGACGCCGGCGAGGTCATCGGTTCTGCTGCCGGGTACACGCTGACGGACCTTGAGTATTCTGCTGGAGCTGGCCTCAGGGTGAGAACGCCGATTGGACCGGTTCGGCTTGACTGGGGGAAACGACTCAAGAATCCGGCGCCGGGTGACAAGGGAAAGTTCTACTTGGGACTGCTGCATGCATTCTAGGCTGGTGAGCTGACAGAGTCACCAATGAACATTGATGCACATCGGGGTCCGGCCAAGGGCCGGCAGGCGAAAGCACCTAGACGATACGGCTGTCCAGTTGCGGTTGCCATACTGCTGATGCTAGCCCTGCTACTTTTTTTGTTCAGGCAGCATGTCGGGCGGCTGGTGATTGACCTTGCACTACGTCAGGTCAGCCGTTCAATCTCCGGTCGGATAACCTACGGCCGGCTGAGCGGGAACGTGTTCAGTACCCCAACATTCGAGTGCGTAGCTGTGGTTTTTGGCAGCGATTCGGTGAAAGCGCGGGCATTGACGCTAACCTATGAGCCGTTTGGGTTTCTGCGTGGCCGGCTACCTCTGTCCGAGGTTGAAATACTGGAGCCAAGCGTCTTCCTGAGCGTCAAGAACTGGTCAAGTGAACCAAGTCGCGATGGCGTTCCAACTCGCGTGTCGTTTCCAAGACTTGCCTTGCGCCAATTGCACGTGAGCCAGGGTTCGTTGTATGTTGACGGTCAACCTAGGGCGGAATCGCTTGAACTGGTTCTAAGCATCTTCTCGAACCCGTCCGTGGTCGAAGCCCGGTTTGTCAGGGCCAGTGGCCGTCTGGTCCAGGAAAGGGTGTGCGTTGGGGACATCAGTACGTTGTGCCGCATAACTCCGGACTCGCTTGTTCTGGATAGCATGACGGTGCTTACCGCAGGTTCGAGGTTGACCGGAAACCTTCGGTTCGCACTGGACGGCAGCGGTGGCGACGCAGTACTGGAGAATCTCAGCGTGGACATTGCGGAATTTGCGACCTGGCCTGGCCGGGTAGTGGTAAGGGGCAATGTCCGACAACGCGGCAAGACACGCAGCGGCGAACTGGGGTATGCGGCCGAAGGCATGCTGCTTGGCAGAATCCGTTTGCCAACGATTCGGGGCCGTCTGACTTTGACCGAACCTGAGCTGCGTGTTGAGGCGAGCGGTAAAGACCCAGCGCTTGGCGAGTTCGAGCTTTCAGGGAGTTTTGAGCTGACTAGTTCTGTTTTCGAGGCTAGGGCGAGTATGAGGAATGTTGCGGTCCGCCGCGTGGAGCCGGCACTGCCAGATGTCAGGGTCCAGGCCGATATCAGGGCAATGGGCAGAGGAATTGACTCGATTGCAGTCATGGCCGGAGTCAGAGTGCGCGAGCTTGGTATTGATACTCTGGTGGTGAGCGGCGAGTGGCGGAAGTCGGGTGAAAAGGTAAGTAGGGCGAGCGGTAGCGTGGATATGCGCGGCCCGGCCGGCTGGCTGTGGGCAAGCTGCGAGTGGCACGCAGTGGCTGATAAATGGCAGCTATTGGACTTCAGGTGCGCGATTGACAGTCTGGATGTCGGTCTTGTTGGCAGTTTCTTTGGAATGCCGGCTGCGGGCCGGCTCAAAGGGCTTGTGACTGGAGCCGGCGGGATTGACAGCATTGAGCTGAAGGGTGGAGTAAGGGCGACCGGCCTGGAAATTGCTAGTATGAGATTTGAGCAGGGGTTGGCCGAGTTTGACATCGCCGTCGGCCGGGCACTGCGCGGCCGACTGATGGTAGGTGTTGAGGGGGTAATGCTGCCATGGCTTGGTTCGGATCAACCTGGCAGATTGTCAGGAACCCCGGGTCTTGGTCCCCGATTGCCGTTGGCTTTGCTCCAAGGGAAAGGAGACCGGGAGGCACGGAATTGGACTCTGGATGCAGCTCAGCTTACGTTGCAGGACGCCGAATTCGACCTGCGGGTTGACCGTCCGGAAGATCAGTTGCTGGCCGGTGGTCTGGTCCGGCTTGGCCGGGACGGTGTTGATTGCGAGGTGAACCGATTTCAGTTCGCAACCCGTGAAGAAACCCTTGCCTTGGACGAGCCATTTGTATTCATCTTGAACCGGGACTCGGTTGCGGTCCGGGATGTGCGGTACCACGTTGCCGACGGTACACTTGAACTTCACCTAGTGCAATCAGGACGGTCGCTGCCGATGGTGCAGGTGCAGGGGAAGAAGCTGAATCTGCGCAAGCTGCAGAAACTTGCCCGTCTGCCGTTTGAAATATGGGGGACTTGGAACTTCGAGGTCTCAGGCCAGGACAGCTTCCAGCTAAGGATGCGGACTGAAGACTTGGAGTTACCTTCGGTTGGGCTCATGGTGAAGGACCTTGTGCTTGACCTCATGGCGAGTCGGACTGAAGCCTTGGTCCGACAGCTCTGGTTCGTGCACGCAAGGGATACCACGGTGCTGTCCGGCCGGGTATCGTATGAACTGTCCCCGCGCGTTGCTCTTAAGGATGTTGACTTCTCGGCCGATATTGCTGATCCGGGAACCTGGGTGCTTGCTTTCCTGCGTCCTACGCTGGAGCTTTCAGAAGGGCAGCTTTACGGCCAGTTAAGGTGGCGGGGCGGGGTGTCTGAGCCGAATCTTACAGGCCGGCTCAGGGTTGTGGCTGGCACCTTGTCAGTCCCGGCTATCAATATGAAGCTGGACCGGGTCAATGCTGAACTTGCCGCGAGCGCGGACCGAATTGAATTGGAGAAACTTTCGGCCGCCTCGGGTGCAGGACTCGTGACAGCGACCGGGTTCGTGGACTTGGGAGAGGACTGGTTGGTGGATTCGTTGCGCTACAGAATACGGCCGGACGGCGCCACTATCAGCCCGCTACCTGAGGTGTACGCGGTAGTTGCCGGCGACCTTACGATTTCGTGGCAATCACACCGGCCTTTATCGCTTGAAGGCACGCTCGACGTAGAGGAAGCGCTTTTGGCATTCGGGTTCGGACCAAATCAAACTGCAGTTCAGTCATCGTCCAGTAAGGGGGATTCGGTCGTATATGACCTGCGGGTCAGGGGGGAACGGGCAATATGGCTGCGTAACCCGCTTGCCGACATCGAACTGTCCGGTGACCTTCAGGTTCGTCAGACAATGAGCGAAGAAACCTACTCGGGCCGACTGTCGTCGCGCCAAGGCAACATCTACTACCTAGACCACACTCTGCGCGTAACGCAGGGCGAGATCCGGTTTGACAATATCGACCGGCTCAACCCGTCACTAAACATCAGGGCCGAGCTGCCAGTGCATCGGCGCGTAGGGACCGACGGTACGGCACCGGACCGCATCGTGCTTACCATTAGCGGTACACTCGAAAAACCAGAGTTCAGGCTTGAGGCCGAGCCACGAGGCTGGGATGAAAGTCAAATTGTCACCTACCTGAGCCTGAATGTCACCGCCGAGGAACTAGCCGGGCTGGAGAGCCGTCAGGCGGCCACACGGTACCTGTCAGAGCGACTGCTCGGTTACTTCCAGACTCAGGCGACCAAGCGCGTGCGAAACTACATCGGTCTTGATGAACTCAGCTTTGAGAGCGCGTTTGCGGGGGGCGAAGGGTACAAGGTAACGGTAGGCAAGTATGTGGCCAGGGACCTTTACTTTACCTACACACAGAACTTCACCGGAGCGATGCAGCCGGCATTCACGGTCGAGTACTACTTGGACCGCCGGAGCGAAATCGTCGGCAATAAGTCGGAAGAAGGCCGGTACTCGGTACGGTACCGGTTCAAGCTGCGGTACTAATCTTGAAGTCCAAAGCTCCAAGCAGCGAGGCTCAAATCCCAGGCCCGTTCCGGTTCTGCGACGTGGTCATTCCTAGGCCGAGGCTGGATGAACTGACTTACTGGTATGACCCGGAACGTGTCGGAGAACTTACACCAGGTGACTGCGTGCAGGTTACGCTTCGCGGCCGGAGAACAAAGGGTGTGGTTGTCGCACTCCGGGATCAAGCAAGTTCGAAGTTTGGACTCCGGAGCTCAAGACTACTGTTACCGGTGCTTGCCGTCATTGAGCGCGGTTTTGTCGAGCGTGAACTTGTGGCGCTCATGCACTGGGTCAGCCAAAACTACTGGGCAACGATGGGCGAGGTGTTGAATACAGTCCTGCCCCAGGGAATGTGCGGATACCGGCCAAGGTTACACCATGTGGTTGACACCAGCCAACTGGTAGTGTGCGATACCACGCCAGGCGCCAGTTTTCCAGCCTTTGCCGAGAGCCGCTTTGCCGTTTTGTGCTCCTGCCGGACCGCGCAGCGAGCCGAGATAGTTGGGTCATTTGTCGAGGCGAGGATAATTCACGGTGCGGTGTTAGTACTCCTGCCTCAGGAGAAGAGTGGACAGTGGTGGTCGTGGCTGGCAGAGCGCTTTGGCCAGAATCTCGTCGAGTATCATTCGGGACTGAGTCCGGCGCAGTTGAAACGCGCATGGCGGCATGTCCGCACTGCTGAGCGACCGCTCGTGGTCGGCGTGCGGTCAGCTGTTTTCGCACCGGTCAGGCACCTTGCCGGCATCGTGGTGGTTGACGAACACAGCAGGGTATATAAAGAGGAGAGACATCCCCGGTACCATGCTCGGGACGTGGCAATCGCAAGGGCCAAGGTTGTGGGTTGTCCGGTGCTTCTGTGCGACCGCACACCATCAGCCGAGACCTATTTCAATCTAAGAGCCGGCACCTATTCCTGGCTCGAGCGTCCGGCTGCCACCGGGACAAGGCAGGCGAGCTTTATCGTGGATATGCATGCCCACCGAGGCCGGATTTTCTCCTTGCGGCTCGAACAAGAGCTGGTTCGGGCGCTTGATTCGGGTATTGCAATTCTCTACGTGAACCGACGCGGTTTGTCGAGGCATGTGGCATGTCAGGACTGCGGTAACGTGCTAACCTGTGTACAGTGCGGGGTGCCGCTTGTACTTGAAGCGGACCAGACAGTCGGGTGCGGCATGTGCGGGCGCGTGCGTGCGGCACCCGAGCAGTGTCCAGCGTGCAATGGCACAAGGTTTCAGTTCCGCGCACCCGGAATCGAACTGGTGGCACGTGAGGTACAGCGAATCGCGCCTACTGCCGGAGTCACGCAGGTCAGTGCGGACACTGGTGAACCGATACCGGGGAAAACAGGCAGTGCTGTAGTAGGTACCCTGGCGCTGCTGTCAAGAACGTGGCCCGCCATCACGAGGCTTGTTGCAGCAGTTTGCTTTGACTACGATTTGGTGGTGCCAGATTTCCGCGCACGGGAACGGGCGTTCCAGACATTATACGAGCTGGAACGGCGGGCTCGGCAGCTCTCAAGTCGGCTCGTGGTTCAGACTTGGCGGCCAGACGATCCTGCGGTACGAGCAGCAATCGAACAGGATCCGGTTTGGTTCTTAGAGCAGGAACTGGAATCACGCCGGCAGCTCGGTTTTCCGCCGGCACGGCGTCTTGCACTGATAGAGTTCCGGTCACGCGATTTGCGGCAGGCACAGCGCCAAGCCGAAAGGATTGCACGCCTAGTCAGCAAGATGCGCGGGGTGGACGTGTTGGGACCGGTCCCGGTCGTGAAAAGGGCTGGGTCTGTCGCGTCACGGCTTCTTGTCCGGTTTGACTTTTCAAACCAGCTTGATCGGTTCTTCAGCCGTAGCCGGCTGGAGTCGCGCGGGGTGGAAGTCATGGTTGACGTTGACCCGCTTGAAGTGGTCTAACGAGTCAACCTTCTCAGATTATCACGTAGGGTTCTGGCTGATGGGGTATTCGCGACGGTGTCGCAGAAAACAGCAGCCGCCGCATAGTGTTTGCGGGCTCCGGTCGTATCCCCACGAGTCTCGCGTATCACGCCAATGTTGTTGAGTACCGCGGCCAGCAAGGGTGAAGAATCAGGCAGGAGTGCGCGGGCCGCGAAGTAGTAGTACTCGGCACTGTCTGGGAACCCGCGGCTCTGAAACAGGTACGCTATAGCGAAAGCAGCGCGAGCTCGGAGCCCCCGGCCGGTGGAATCATCGGCCGCAAGTTCGAAATGCGGGGTTCCGGAAGTTCCTGAGTCCGCGGTCTGAGCACTAGACGTCCGATGACCGGAATCCGACGTAACTCCGGAAGCCCCGACCTTGACGTCTTCTTCCTTCTGCAAGGAGGTGGTGTGAGAAAGAGGGGGCGATAGGTGTTGCAGGGGCGAAACTACTGAGGCCCGGGGCAACGCGCCGAGCTGGAACGCTTTGCGGAATTCTGCAAGCGATCGGTCAAGACTGGCCGAGTGGTAGTAACAGAACCCAAGACAGGCATGGACAGCCGATACGTATCGGTCCGGTACCCTCTTCAGGCAGCGGTGCAGCTCGGCTATCGCCTCAGGCCAGTTCTGCTCAGCGATGAGCGAGTCTGTGGGTTTGAGCCGACAGCAAATCTCTGCGGGCAGGCTGCCGAAGCCGAACGTGTCAGGTTCAATTTCGCCGAGCATTCGAGTCAGCGAGACTAGGTCCTGTTGGGCGGTTGCCAGCAACGGTATTGGCGCAGGTTCGACCGCGGTGTGCGACAAGGTTCGTGCCAGCATGAACAGAAGGAACAGCACAACTAGACCGGTGACAATCCAGAGCCAGAAACCGGGCATTTCCCGGCGGCTCTGTCCGAGCTTCATCTTACGGTTCTTGCCCATCGTCGAGGATGTTATCTTGTCGTGCAGGGCTGTCAAATCGAGTGCGAACCCAAAGGCTGTCTTTCTTGCTCCACATCTTGTTTCCACTTCTATTTCCGGATTCATCCGCGGCTTGACCGCCTGGATTCTTAGCGTATCCTTGCAACTCGCGTCATGTGTTGCAATAGAGCCATTACTGTAGGACGCATGAGGTTCGGCAATCCAATCATGTTCATGCTTTCGGTTTTCGGACCTTAGTCAAGGAGGCAGAATGAAGATAGCAGTGTGTGTTCGGCGGGTCCCGGACACAAGCGAGGCAGCACTTAGAGTTGACCAGACCGGCAAGCACATCATAGAGGACAATCTGATATTCACAATCAATGAAGCCGACAATTATGCCTTGGAGGAAGCACTCCTACTCAAGGACCGGACCGGCGCCGACGTCACACTGCTTACGCTTGGTACCCCAGAGTCGGTTGAAGTGCTACGGATGGGGCTTGCCAAGGGTGCAGGTCAAGCGACGCGGATCGACGACGCGGGGATTGATGATGCCGATAGCCTGGTGATCGCCCGGATACTCGCAGCCTTCCTCCAGCGGGGCAATTTCGACCTTGTGCTGACTGGCTGCATCGCGCAAGACGTGGAAGACTCGCAGGTCGGGCCGGCACTGGCTCAGATGCTGGGCTGGCCCCACGCCGCATACGTGACCAAGCTGGATGTCGGTGACAAGAAACTCTTGGTCCGGCGTGAGCTCGAGGGCGGACTGCTTGAGACCGAGGAGCTTACAATGCCGTGCGTGGTTTCGATCCAGACCGGAGGAAACACTCCGCGCTATGCTTCGATTCTTGGCATAAAGCGGGCCAAGACCAAGCCAGTCGTAGAAACACGGATTGAAGAACTGGGAATAGGCGATAGCGAAACGAAACCAATGACCACCTTGCTGAAACTGTACGTGCCCGAAGTCGTGTCTGGAGCAGAGATGATCGAAGGTGACGTGCCAACCAAGGCCAGGCGGGTGGCTGAGATTCTGAGGGAAAGAGGACTGGCATGACGAGGCGAATGACTAATGAACAGGGCCCAGCCGATGAGGGAGTTGGACGATGAGCTGGGTTACGGTTTTGGTTGAACATCGACAGGGAACAATAAGGGATGTGACTCTGGAGATGCTGGCCGCGGCTCGCGGACTGGCTGGAGAAATGGGCGGCAAGGTAGAGGCACTGCTTCTAACCGACCGAGAGACGCTGCTTGAACCGCTTGCCGGTCAGGCAGACAGGATAGTATGTGTCACTCATCCCGAGCTTGGACAGTTCAATGCCGAGCGGTACCAGCGGGTACTGGCAAAGCTCGTATCCGAGCGTCGGCCGGACGTGGTAATGGTTGCTCACTCTGCCTTCGGTACCGACCTTGCCCCGAGCCTAGCAGTTGAGCTCGGGGCCGGGCTGGTTTCTGACGCAGCCGGTTTCAGGTGGACAGGCGAAGGGCTTGTTGTTACGCGGGGAATGTATGGCAGCAAGCTGAACGCGGACCGGCTGGTTAGTTCGAAACCGGTGTTAGTGATGGTACGGCAGTCAAACTTCAGGCCCGGACCAGCCGGGCTTGCCACGCAAGTAGAGCGATGGGACGCATCCGGCGTGTTGGCTGGGGGTCTTAGAACGAGGTTCGTCAGTCTGGACGAAATTCCGAGCATGGGCATTGACATAACCAAGGCTGACGTAATTATCGGAGTAGGCCGAGGCTTGAAAGAGGTGGCAAACCTGACGCCGGTGAAGGAACTGGCAGACGCAATCGGTGCGGTCGTGGCAGGGTCGAGACCGGTGATTGACGCTGGCTGGTTGCCTAAGGACTGCCAGGTTGGTTCTTCGGGCAAGACGGTAAAGCCCAGACTCTACATAGCGCTTGGTATCTCAGGCGCATTTCAGCACGTGGCCGGCATGAGAGCGTCCGAGACAATAATCGCAGTCAACAAGGACCCGAATGCACCGATATTTTCGATCGCCCATTACGGCATCGTTGATGACATGCATAAGTTGGTACCGGCTCTCAAACAGCAACTGGCAGAACTAAAGGCGTAGACCTTGGAAGCAGTGGTCAGTTGTTCTCCGCAACCAACGCGTTGAGGCCGGTCCTCATGCACGCCGAGATGCGCCGGGCGTTGGAGGTCCAGAATTAGGAACGTCCCTCGAAGCCACAACAAAATCCGACGTCGTCCCAGTAAAGATAAGTTGTGTGGATGTGGCCGAGGTCGTCTTTTCCAAGTGAAGTGAAAGACAAGCTACGGTGAGAAGGACGCTACTGCGGTTGGGGTCTGGAATGCTTGAGTACGAACCGGATGTCTTTGATTGTGCCTCGTTTGACATACTTGGCTAACGCTTTGAACAGCCGCGGCTTGAGATAGATGAGTTGGTTGATCCACCCCGGGCTGTCAACCGAAACGAGAAGCGTGCCGTCCTCGAAAGACAGTGCACAGGTGTGACGAGCGATGATCTCTCCAACCGCCTCTGGCCACTTCTCAACCAGTCGGCGACCATGCAGCAGCTCTTCGAGATGGAGTTCCCGCAAGACCTTTGGTAGGACCCTCCCCAAGCTAACGAACTTCTGAGATTTTCCCTGCTTGGACATGGAATACCTTTCCGGCCGGAAAGAGTTCACGGATTTCGGAGGCCGATGGTGCTGCGGCTTCGGAGCCCGGCCTCAGCCCGTCCTTCATCTCTATCCAGTGGCCGCTCCACCCTTTGCGCCTCGGGTCCTTTGCGGCCGCGTATATCATCTGACCTCGTTGAGCCACAAGTTCAAGCACCATCCGGCTACGTTGCTCGTCCAGCTCGGATACGATTTCATCGAGTAGGAATACCGCTGGGCCCTTCTGACTTGACGCAAGGAGGTCGGCTTCAGCAAGCCGGAGTGCGACCGCGGCCAGTCGTTGTTCGCCAATCGAACCAAACCGCCTCAGCTCCCGGTCAGCGCTGCGCACGAGAATGTCGTCCCGGTGCGGTCCGACGACAGTTTGTTTCAGTTCTTCTGACCGGTGTCGGAAGGCGACGAGCCTTGTGCGGAACTGCTCGGTTAGGTCCGAGTGACTGTTCTCAGAACCGATTGTACCGATGCTGGGCCGGTACTCGTAGCTGCAATCAGTACCGAGTAATGTCCGGCCGTGCCGCATGGCCGCTTCTAGGAGTGGGCCGACAACACGCAGGCGCTGTTTGTACACCGCGACTCCGGTCTGGACCAGCTCTGACTCCCATGCTTCGCGAACGTTCATGGCTGCGGCTTGCTCCAGGAGTCGGTTGTGCTGCCGCAGGGCATGTCGGTACTTGTTGAGTACCGGGATGTATGCCGGGTCGGTCTTGGCAATTGCGAGGTCCAGAAAACCACGGCGCAAGGTCGGAGCGCCACGGACTAGATCAATGTCGTCGAGCAGGAATACCACAACTGGTAGCCAGCCGAGGTAGGCTGAGAGTCGGTCAATTTCCGTGCCATTACGTAGGATTCGTTTCTCCCTGCCGTCATACCTTATTTCGCCGGATTGGCCTGTGCGGTCAGTGCCAGCAATGGTCAGACAGCTCTGGCCGAACCCGAGAAGTTCTTTGTCCGGACTGCGCCGAAATGAACGGCCAATGGCGAGATAGTAGACCGCCTCGAGCAGATTGGTCTTGCCGGCTGCATTCGGTCCAAACAAGTAGTTGATGTCGGGCGACAATTCGAGGCGCGTATCCAAAAGGTTACGGAATCCGGAAACAGTCAGCTGGACTAGAGGCACGTCCCAATCTAGCCGAACCATGGAAATGGTCAAGCAAGAAGCAACCCGGATACCTGAAGTACTTGCGTGGTGGGGTTGCCGGAGCTAGACTTCCCTATGCCTGTTTCCAGCGCCGGGCTGACCGGCACCTCCTCCCGCCTTTTCAAACCTGAGGTCGTTGCCAAGCTCAGGAGCATTGACTTGAAGGCTCGGCTTGTGGTTGAGGGTTTCCTTGCTGGGTTGCACCGCTCGCCGTACAAGGGTTTCTCGGTTGAGTTCACCGAGCACCGGCCATACATGCCCGGTGATGAGTTGAAGCGGATTGACTGGAAGGTTTACGGCAAGACCGACCGGTTCTACGTGAGGGAATACGAGGAGGAGACGAACCTCCGTGGTTACATCGTGGTTGATGCGTCCGGCTCGATGGCGTATAGGAGCCAGGGCCGTATCTCGAAACTGGAATATGCAAGTTACCTTGGTGCGAGCCTTGCCTATCTGTTGCTCCATCAGAAGGACTCGACCGGCCTTGTGGTTTTCACCGACCGGATTCAGACCTACATTCCGGCCCGCAGTACCGGTACGCACCTAAGAGTTATCCTGAGTCAGCTCGAGAAGACAAGACCGGGCGGCGATACTGACTTGGCAGTTACGTTTCACCAGTTGGCCGAACGCATCAAACGCCGCGGCCTGGTGATTATTCTTTCCGATCTTTGGGACGACCAGGCTCTAGTACTTTCTGCCCTGCGTCACTTCCGACACCGTAAACACGAGGTACTTGTGTTCCACATCGTTGATCCTAACGAAGAGCGGTTTGCGTTCAAGACACCGGTTGTGCTGCGCGACCTAGAGACTGGTCAGGAGATGACCCTCGACCCGCGGGTGGTCGGCGCCGAGTACCGGTCCAGCTTCGTATCATTTTTCCGTGAGTTTGAGCGCGGTTGTCGTGAAGGGCTGGTTGACTATCACCGGATTACAACCGACACGCCGTTCGACCAAGCACTGTTCGCCTACTTGGCACGTCGGCAGCGGATGCGTTGAGGTCAGTGCAATGGGTTTTGTGAATCCCGGTCTTCTGCCGCTTGCCGGTTTTGCCGCGATTCCGGTCATCATCCACATCCTGTCGCGTCTGCGGCTTGAGCGCAAACCGTTCCCTTCACTGCTGCTGCTACGTACCGTACGGCGGGAGCGTTTTTCTTGGCTCCGGCTCAAGGAAATCCTGCTTCTTGTGCTGCGTACCCTTGCACTTTTCTCGCTGCTGTTGGCACTTGCCCGGCCGTATCTGTCCAGCCGCGTTACCGGGCTGGCCCGGGCTGAAGACCTAGTGCTCGTGCTGGATGATTCCTACAGTATGTCCTATGGTAATCGGTGGCGTTTGGCGCTTGAGCGGGCCCGGGAGCTTGTACGGTCAAGCGGTCAGGGTCAGCGTCTAGCATTTCTCACCGCGTCCGGCATCGAAATCCCGGCCCGGGCGGGCACACAATCGCTGGTACTCAGCCTCTTGGATTCGCTTCAGCCGTTCGCAGTGGCTCCAACTCTTGACCGAGTCCTTTCGCGGGCAGGAGCAATTGCTGAGTCTCTTCGTGCCGAAGTCATCTGCATAACTGACCTGCAGGAACGTTCGATTGGTCATGACTGGCGCGTACCGGCCAGGGCTAACTTCACACTTGAGACAGTTGCCGGCCAGGGCTTTGACAACGCGGGTATTGTGAAGGTGTTCCCCGAAGATTTTTTTGTCCGCGCTGGCCGGCCAAACCGGCTCAAGGTCATGGTGACAAACTATTCAGGCGCGAGAACAAGCCGGACACTCGCGCTCGAACTTGACGGTCAGCGCGAGGAGAAAGTCGTCGAGCTCGCACCCTTCTGCCGACTCGATCACACCTTCGAGACTGTGGTGGCAAGACCCAGCCGTTACGTCGGTCAGGTCTGGCTTCGCGGCGACTCTTTGCCTGTAGACGACAGGCGGTTCTTTGTTCTCAACCTGGCCGAGGTGACGCCGGTACTCTTAGTTGAAAGCGGTCGCGTGACCGGACGGTATGTCAGACAGGCGCTCGTTGCGGACTCTACCTCAGGCTTTCGTGTCGACATTGTTGAACAGGCAGCACTGGGCCGGGTGAACCTGCGCAGCTACCGTGCTGTCATAGTCGCCGATGCATTTGCGCTTGCGCCCGCGGACTGGAATCGGCTCGAGTTTTACCTGCGCTCCGGCGGCGCGTGCCTGCTGATGGCTGGACTGGCTCCGGTCGGGCCTAGCTCACTTAGCACCTATGCGACAAGCAGAGGTATGAGCCGGCCGTCAGGATTTCTCTCGGTCGCTGCGGCCGATACCACGCACCCGGCACTCGCCGGCTTGGAGCCGAAGGCATTCTCGGGTGTCCATATCTGGCAGCATTCCCGGTTCGACGCTGGAAACAACCGGGTGCTGGTCCAACTTGCAGATTCAGACCCGCTTGTTTTGGAAGTCCCTGGCGAGCGCCTGGTCATATGGTCAATCAGTCCGACCCCAGACTTTTCCGACCTCGTATATAGGGCGGTGTTTGTTCCACTGCTTTATCAGACAGTCGGGTATCTGTGCCAGATCGATCAAAGGAGCGAGTACTTTGCAGGCGACACGATTCGGATCGAACTTGACCAGCCGACACCGGTTACCATTGTTACCCCCAGAGGTCGTAACCGGCTGGAACCGGTTCTGGGCCAGGGCCGTGGCATGCTGATTTTGTCTGATACCAGAACGCCGGGTAGCTACATGATTGAGTCCGATACTGGACCGTTCTTGGGACTCGCAGTGAACCCGCTGCCGGAAGAGGGTGACCTCACCACCGCCCGATTTGAGCGGCTAACCGGTCAGGGATTCAGAATCCGGCCAGCGTCTCAGACCGCTAGTGCGAACCTGACACCACTGCTTCTGTACATTTCTGTGCTGGCGTTCTGTTGTGAGCTGGTGCTGCTGGTTGTCGAGCGTAGAGCAGACGTCCGTCGTCTAAGAGCCGGGTCAATGCCGGGAACTCTCTAATAGGGGGTTCGACGCGGAGTGCCAGTTAGATAATCATCCCGGTCCGCAGGTAGTGCACATACCGTCGGAAGGCAGTTTCGTCTTCAAGGATTGCTACGCGACTGACGATCACGCACCCCTGTTCAATCAGGACCTTTAGGCCGTATGCCTGATGTCCTGGTTCGCGTACGGTGTATCCAATATCGTACACCTCCTCCGCCTTTCGATAGCCGCGTCCGGTGATTTCTTCCATGAATTGGGCCAGGTTGTCGGCGACCATCGAAAGCGCCAGCTGCGGCTGCGTCATCGAGCTGTGTATGGGAATTTTGATGACTTCACCACCGGTGGCTCTTTCATCCACAACTTCGGCCCGGCTCGTGTCCACAAACCTGCGAAGGTTGGCAAGTGCCCCTGGGTCCATAGCACTCTCACTCTAGTGCGACTTCGGCCCTAAGTCAAGGACGGGTCGTTTGACTGTTCTGGTCGGGCCTTTGTCTTGCTACTCAGTCAGCATCATGTGCGCATAGACCGCGGCGTTGCCCACCATATTGGCGACAAGACAGTACTCGTCAGGGTTGTGTGCTCGGCCCGCGTGCTTGCCCCACACGACTGCTGGAATTCCGCGTCTCCGAAAAAAGGCCGCGACCGTCCCGCCACCGATTCCCTTAACAAACGGTTCCTTCTTGTAAATCTCCCGGATTGACTGACTGAGCAGTCTTACCACCGGCGCATCAGCCGGGGTGGCCGGTGCAGCCTGGGCCAGTTGCTCGGTCGTGATGTCCACCTCCGTCTCAAACTCCTTCATGACCTCGTCGGCAACCAGACGCATGTCGGCCAGAATGTCATCGAGGCGATATTCGGGCAGTATCCGACAGTCGAAGTAGAACACATCTTCACCTGGAATTGTGTTGATGTTTGAGACGTTCGGTTCCTTCTTTGTCGGCTCGATGGTTGATTCCGGCGGGGTGAACAATTCGTCTCTTGCCGCATACTTCTCGTGCAGGGTCTTATCCAACCGCACAAGGAGATTAGCACCGGCCCGGTGTGCATTGACTCTTGGTGTCGACGCATGGCTCTGCTGTCCCCGCACCTTGAACCTTACCCATGCGATTGACTTTTCGGCAATTTCCATCATGGTTCCGTCCGCGTTGCCTGCGTCCGGGACAACAACGAGGTCTTCGGGCCGGCACAATTCATGGTTCTGTAATAGCCAGTCAATCCCGAACTGCGAACCGGTCTCTTCGTCCGCAACAAGCATCAGGTACACGTCCCGCGCGGGCGAAATCCCGAGGTCCAATAGTGTCTTGACCGCGAAGCAGGAGGCCACCATCTCCTGCTGATTGTCCTCGGTTCCCCGGCCATATATTTTCCCCTCCTCAACCGTGGCCTCGAATGGATTATGGGTCCAGAGTTTCTCGGGACCGGCTGGTACCACGTCCAGATGAGTCATTATCCACAGCGCCGGCTTCACTTCGCCAACGGCCAAGCGCCGAACGGAGTCCAGACCGGAGGTTCTGCACTCCGGGTCATACGTTCGGTCTTTCAGAGTGTTCTGCTTTCCCTTCAGTCTGGCGACTAGGTTTGGTCGGTACCCGCACGGAACATTCGGGTCCGCTGCGCGGTACTCTGTGACTTCAAGACCCCAGCTTTCAAGCACGGTCCTAAGATAGTCGGCCCTGGCTTTCTCGCCCTCACCGCCTGATTTCGGCCCAATTGCGGGCCGGCGTACCAGTTCCTTCTGCATGGTGACCATCTCCGACTCAAGCTGCTTGATGTGTTCAAGGACTCGTTCAAGCTCGCTGCTGAGTGACATGTTCGCTCCTCGGTTGACTCGGCCAGTGTAGTGACAACACGCCTTGTGTCAAATGCCGTGTTCCGAAACTCCCGGGCGAGACTATGCGCTGGAGGCCGGCAGGGTTATGGTCACGGTCGTGCCTCTGCCCGCGTCGGACTCAATGGCAATCGTGCCGTGATTGGCCTCGACGAATGATTTGCACACCGCAAGCCCCAGTCCCACGCCGAACGGTTTGGTAGAGAACATTGGCTCAAAGAGCCGGCTGGCGTGTTCTGGTAGGATGCCGGGGCCCGTGTCAGTCACTGCGACCCTGACGGAGCGGTTCAAACGTTCGGCCCCGATTAGAATCCGGCCTGACCCGGCGAGAGCCTGCCTTGCATTGACCAGAATGTTCAGGAACACCTGAACCATCTGTGCGCCGTCCACAAGGACCTTAGGCATGTCTTCTGGAACGCTGAGCTCGACCCTGATTCCAGTGGGAATTGCCGCCAGTTCCAGGGCGTCGGTCAGAATCTCGACAATGCTCACCGGTTCTGGAGTAGCAGGCCGACCCTGAGCAAAGTCCAGAAGACTTGTGATGATGCGATTTGACCGCTCGATCTCCTGGTTTATCACCTTCAGGTGTTGGGTAGCTCGTGCACTTAGCTGTCGTTCGAGCTCAATGTTCAGAAGGTAAGTGGCATTCTGGATTGCGGCCAAGGGGTTGCGCAGTTCGTGGGCAATACTGCCTGCAAACCGGCCCAAGGCAGAAAGTCTCTCCTGCCGAAGAAGTTTCTGCTGCATTGCGACAAGCTCCTGGGTACGTTCTTCGACGAGACGCTGAGCTGCAACGTTCTCGCGTACGACCAGGCAGAGAAACACCGCCAGCAGTCCGGTGAAGCATAGCCCGACCAAGGTAAACGTGGGACCCGCGGCAAGCCCACCGGCCAAGGAAACGACCGCGGTGGCACAGACGGCGAGGAAAACCGGCAAGAGGCGTTTCCCTCCCCGCTGAAAGGGTACGGCCGCTCCACCTGCAGGCCTGGGTTGATTCGACATTGCGATTGTCCTGACCGAAGTTATGGGCCGGCAATCGTGGTTTCTGACCCAAGACCTCCACTTTGGGCGTTCAATGCATGTAGCGGCAGGCCGAAGTGAAAAGTTGAGCCTTTGCCAACTTCCGACTCGGCCCAGATCCGGCCGCCATGGGCCTCGATAATCTTGCGAGAAATGGCCAAGCCTAGGCCGGTGCTTTTTTCGCCTGAAGTGCTTCGTACGCTGGTGCGCGAAAAAGGCCGGAACAGCTTGACAAGTTCATCAGCTGGTATCCCAGGTCCGCGATCCTCGACGGAGACAGCCATCAAGCCATCCATCTGTCCAACCGACACTTTGACCTTCGTCCCGGGTCTTGAAAACTTCAGGGCGTTACTTACCAGATTGTTGAGAACCTGCTCGATTCTCGTCCGGTCGAACCGCACTCGAGGCAACGCTGGTGGTCGG